>JAKSUP010000044.1 GCA_024408905.1 bacterium | reverse complement strand
TGAGCTGGTTGATATTGACGGAAATAAAGTTATGGTAAAACTTATTGGAGTATGCAGTGGATGTAAAAATGCTTCAATGACATTGAAAAATTTTGTTGAAACAATTTTGAAGGAAAAAGTTGACCCTGAAATTACGGTTGAACAGGTGGGGTAAGGTACAAAAATGATTTATCTTGATAATAATGCTACGACGAAAACAGATGAAAAAGTATTAGAAGAGATGCTTCCATATTTAAAAGAGGAGTATGCAAATCCTTCAAGTATGTACGATTTTGCGAAAAAACCTGCAATGGCAATCCAAGAAGCAAGAGTTAAAGTAAGAGATTTTTTGGGTGCAAAATCAGAGGATGAAATTTATTTTACATCTTGTGGTTCGGAGTCTGCCAATACAGCTATCAAAGGGGCATTAAACTGTAATAAAGCTAAAAAGCATATTATTACAACAAAAGTTGAGCATCCTTGTGTTTTAAATACATACAAAGAATTTGAAAGACAAGGATACAAGGTTGATTATATCGGAGTCAATTCCGAGGGACAGCTCAACCTTGATGAATTAAACGAAAAAGTTACCAAAGATACAGCTTTAGTGTCTGTTATGTGGGCAAACAACGAAAATGGAGTTATAAATCCGGTTGCAGAAATTTCAGAAATGGTTAAGGCAAAGTCGCCTGAGACACTAATGTTTGTTGATGGTGTGCAAGCTGCAGGCAAAATTCCAATGGATGTAAAAAATACAAAAATTGATTTTCTTGGAGTGTCAGGACATAAATTCCACGCACCAAAAGGCATAGGTGCTTTATATGCAAAATCATCAGCCAGATTTGTACCATTAATTAATGGTGGTCATCAAGAACGTGGCATGCGTCCGGGGACAGAAAATGTGCCGTATATTGTAGGTATTGGAAAAGCTGCAGAATTGGCAATGGATTCTATGAATTATGAATTGACAGAAGTCAAAAGATTGCGCGATAAACTTGAACAAGGCATTATAAGAAATGTATTTAATGCAAGATTAAATTCATCTGTAAAAGAACGTGTGCCAAATACAACAAACATTGGATTTGAATATGTTGAAGGTGAACTGATTCTTTTGCACTTGAGTGATATAGGAGTTTGTGCAAGTTCAGGAAGTGCTTGTACATCAGGTTCACTTGAACCGAGCCACGTTTTAAGAGCTATGGGAATACCGTTTACGGCACTGCATGGTTCAATAAGATTTTCTCTTTCAAGATTTACAAAGGAAAGTGAAATTGATACAGTAAGTGAAAAATTACCTTCTATAATGGATAAATTAACTCAAATTTCTCCATTCCAAGACGAATTAAGCAAATTAAGAGAATTGAAAAGATAGGGGATAGTATATGTTGGATGTCGTTTTAAAAGATTTAGTCGGTTTTTTTGCAAAACACCTTGATTTTATTATTGGGGTCGTTATAAACATTGCACTTATTTATGCTTTTTGCAAAATTATTGATATTTTTCACAGGAATATTGAAAAAAATTTGAAGTCCAAAAACTCAAGCTCGCCGTTATTAAATCTTTTGCCTAGTTTAAATAAAATTGCAAAGGCGATTATAATATTTTTATTAATAGCAGGGTTTTTACAAAGTTTCGGATATAATGTAACTTCATTAATAGCAGGTTTCGGGATAACAGGTTTAGCAGTCGGTTTTGCAGCAAAAGAAACTATCGGTAATATTTTTGGTTCAATCGGATTATTGGCTGATAAAGTTTACAAAATCGGTGAATATGTTAAATTTGATGGTGCTGAAGGTACAGTTGAGAGTATAAATTTGCGTTCTACAAGTATTAGAACTGTTGACGGTTTATTGGTCAATGTTCCAAATAATGTTATTTCTAATGAACCGATAACAAACTTTACGCAAGTATCTCAAAGAAAAATTGATGTTTCAATTGATATTGAATATGGGACATCAAATGAAAAAATTGACAGAGGTTTGGAAATTTTAAAAGAAATTGCCGAAGAAAATGATAATATAAAAGACGGGTACTATGTATTCATAGATAATATGGCTCCAAGCTCAATTGTGTTGCGTATAATAGCTTATACAAATGCAACAGCTTATATTGATTTTGTAAAAGTTAAAAGTGAAGTTTATCGAGCAATTATTCATAAATTTAGAGAAGAAGGTATAGAATTTGCGTTCCCTTCCACAAGTGTTTATATGGCAAAATAGAGAGGTGTTAGTATGATTAGATTTATTATTGTTATTGTTTTAGCGATTGCAGCTTTTTGGTGCTACAACAACTTTAATTTTGAGAAGATCTCAAATGATGTTCAAACAACATTGAAAAACGAAAAGACAGTCAAGGCTGTAAATTATGAAAGATCCTCAAACTATCAGACTGAGCAAGATGCAATAAATAATGAAAATTAAAATTATCGCATTAGGAAAGATTAAAGAACAATTTTTAAAAGAAGGCATAACGGAGTTCACAAAACGCTTAACTCCGTATGTGCCTTTTGAGATTGTGGAATTATCTCCCATTGAAATTAAGGATGAAAATTTAACTGAGAAGGTTTTAGAGGAAGAAGGCGAAAAAATATTGGCAAATATTAAACCCGATTCTTATGTCATTACGCTTGAGATTCTTGGCAAACAATTATCTTCCGAAGATTTCTCTGTAAAAATTGGAGAAATTATTAATTCAGGTGTATCAGAGCTTGTTTTTATAATTGGTTCATCTTGTGGGTTGGCAAAAACAGTATCAGAAAGAGCCAATTTTAAATTAAGTTTTTCAAAAATGACCTTTCTGCATCAATTTGCACGACTGATTTTGGTTGAACAAATATACCGTGCATTCAAAATTATGAAGGGCGAAACATACCACAAATAAGTGGGGGTAAATATAATTGGTAAATACAGGTTATCCATTAGGGTTTAATTAAGAACTTAATCGCTGTACCTTCAATATGTCTTTGCATAGCATACTCAACTTTTTCCAAAGGTAAAGTCTCTGTTATAAGTTTTTCAACTTCAATTTTACCTGATGAAATTAAATCGAGGGCTTCTCTAAAATATTTTGGTGTATGGTGGAATACGCTCATAATTTTTATATCGCCATAGTGCATTTTAGTTGTTTCAAAGCTTACCGTTGAGCCTGATTTACATCCTCCAAAAAAGTGCACCGTACCACCCGGACGAACGCAAGAGAATGCAAGCTCCCAGATTTCAGGCAATCCTACACATTCAATCACTACATCCAAGCCTTTACCTTCATCAGAAAAATCTTTAAATATTTTTTGAGGATTAGGGTATTTTTTTAAGTCTACAACCTCATCTGCGTGAGCAAATTCTTCTGCCAGTTTTAATTTTGTAGCGTTTCTTCCTGCCACAATAACTCTTGCTCCTTTTAATTTGGCTACACGTGCAAACATTAATCCTATCGGCCCAATTCCGATTATTCCTACGGTTTGACCTTCTTTTATTTCGGTCCTTGCCGCACCGTGGACTACATTTGCTAAAGGTTCACAGAATGCCGCTTTTTCAAACGGTAAATTGTCAGGCAAAATTAGTGTATTTTTTTTGACAATTCTTTCAGGCACAACTATATATTCAGCATAAGCACCGTTTAACAAATCTAAATTTTCGCATAAATTGTATTGTTCTCTTTTGCAGTAAAAACATTCTCCACATGGTGCAGAATTTGCTGCAACTACTCTGTCGCCTACTTTTACATTTGTTACACCTTCTGAAACTTTTGCAACAACTCCTGAAAATTCGTGACCGAAACCTGACGGTACTTGTTTTATCAAAACAGGATGACCACGTCTGTAGGTTTTTACGTCAGTACCACAAGTTAACGCTGCTTCAACACGCACAAGAATTTCCCCTTTTGCTAAAGGTTTAATTTGTGTTTCTTCGTATTTAATATTTTCAGGTCCGTAATATAAAACTGCTTTCATTATTTTTCTTCTCTTTTAACTAAATTCCTGTATAGCAATAATAGTGTTGCTACAAAAATTATCATAACAGAAACTAATATTGCAATAGAAATTCCGTGGACGTACATAACGCTATCAATTCTTATATTTTCTACAAAAATTCTTACAATTGAATAGAAGATTAAATATAAAAGTGCAATATTTCCGTCTTTTCTTTGCCAATTTTTCTTTGCAACAAAGAACAATATTCCAAAAATCAGTAAATCTAACACCCCTTCATACAAAAATGTGGGGTGAAAATATTCATATCCCGTATAAGGAATTGGTCTGTATTGTGGTGCAATATACAATTTCCAAGGTAAATTTGTCGGTGTCCCAAATGCTTCTGAATTGAAGAAATTCCCCCAGCGACCTATAGCTTGAGCTAATGCAAGACCAATCGCTGAAATATCACATAATTTAGCTACGGATAAGTTATGTCTTTTTGCAAAAATCAAAAGTCCTATAAATCCACCGATAATTGCACCGTGTATTGAAATTCCACCGTGTCTTATTGCAATGATTTCTGTTGGAAATCTTAAATAAAAAGCATAATTAAGTATGCAATAATACAGTCTTGCGCCGATTATTCCAAAAATTATTAAGTATGGTGCAAGATCAATAATTGTATCTTTTTTGAAATTAAAAAACTTTTCGCTGGCGTATTCTGAAATGAAAGTGCCTAAAACAATTGCTATAGCAAGAATTACACCATAAAAATAGATGTGTATTCCAAAAATTGTACAAATAATTTGTGAATTAGATTCGAACATTATTCAGCAGCTTCTTCCGTTTGTGATTCAGAGTATTCTTTAATGAGTTCCTCAACAGTTGTTTTGTCATCAGCATTAGGAGCTAATTCTAAATACTTTTGCATATTTTCTATTGCAGCTTTTTTAAGCTCTCCTGCTTTTGCTTTGTCTTCGTCTGATATTTTCTTTTTCTCAATTTCTTGAGTTTCTTCGTTGACAACATTTTCCTCTAACAAAGCTTCTGAATAATTGCTTTGAGCAACTCCTAATGAATAATAAAAGTTAGGGTAATCAGGTTTTATTTTTATACCATCTTCAAATGCTTTTATAGCAACATCATATTTTTTTGCTTTTGTGGCTGCTATACCCAAGTTGTAATATGTTTGGTGCATTGTGGAATCTAAGTCCAAACTTGCTTGCAGTCTATTTACGGCAGAATCATAATCACCTTTTTCCATAAGTTCTGCAGCTTTATTATTAAGTTCTTGCACAGCAATATTGTTAATGCAAGCTGTTGTAATAACAGCTATAAATAGTACTGATGCAATAAGTAATGCTTTTTTCATTTCTCTCATCCCATTAAAATTGAATTCAAGGCTATTTTAGTACAATTTTAGAAAATAATCAAGTTTGGTAACATATTTAACACTATTTAGAATTTCTTCAAATGCGCATATGCTGCGTCCATAGCTTTTTTACCCAGTTTGCCGAAATCTATTGTGTACATTGTGCTTTCGCCCATTTGGATAACGTCAGTAATATGCCCAATGCCCAATTTTTCATGGAAAACTCTTTCGCCGATATTGAAATAATACTGTGTTGCAGCATCTTTAAGCTCTTTTTCTTTTTGTTTTTCTTCTGCAAGACGCTTTTTTTCTTCAATTTGTTTTTTTATTACATTATTTTCAAAAAACGCTTTTAATTTTTCTTCTTCTTTTTCTTTGTTTACTTGGCTTTTTACCACAAAGGATTTGCTTGGTGACCTTTTAACAACCTGTGTCGTTTTTTGAGTATTGTATTTTTCTCTGCCGGGAGCCGTGAAATTTTTACCAAAGCCGGTGCCTGATGTTATTTGACTATCTTGGTAAACAGATTTTGAACTTGTATTTCTGTCGTATTTTCCACTTCTGACTGAACTTACGGCATCATTAAACGTACTTCTTGAAGAATATTCGCTCTCATAAGATTCTTCATTTTCCATTAGGTTGCACGGAATTTCTTCAATAAATCTGCTTGGAGAATAGTATTTGTATTCGCCCCACATTTGACGTCTTTTGGCAGTTGTAAGGTATAATTTTGTTTGCGCGCGGGTTATACCGACATACATCAATCTGCGTTCTTCTTCAAGTTCAGAAGTTATATTCATTGTTCTTGCTGATGGGAAAATCCCTTCATCACATCCTGCAAGATAAACGATAGGGAACTCTAGCCCTTTAGATGAGTGTAGAGTCATTAATGTGACATTATTAGCTATTTCGTCCATCCCGTCAATATCAGAAACGAGAGAAACCTGTACTAAAAATTCCCCTAAAGTGTTATCTATTTCTTCAGGCTCAAATTCATTTGCTACGTTTACCAATTCCTGTAAGTTTTCAATTCTTGCAACATCTTCATCTGTATTTGACATCTGTAATTCGTGCAAATATCCACTTTTTTCAAGTACCATTGATAAAAATTCAGGCAAAGTATATCGAGGTTGTTCTTCCTGCATTTTCATAATAAGTTTTGCAAAATCTTTTAATTTACTTGCCGTTCCTGATTTAATAGCAGAAATATTATCAACGTCAAGAATAGCACCAAAAAGACTCATGTCTTTCTCGTCAGCATAATCTTGCAAATGTTTTAGTGTGGTTTCGCCTATTGCTCGTTTCGGTACATTAATTATTCTACGTAAAGATTGAGAATCATCAACATTATAAATCAATTTTAAATATGCTATAGCATCTTTGATTTCTTTACGGTCATAGAACTTTAGGCCACCATAAATTCTGTATGGCACGCCTGCTGCAATAAGCGCTTCTTCTAATGCCCTTGATTGAGCATTTGTTCTATACAAAATAGAAAACTGATTATAATTATCAGATGTTGAAGTTATTGATTTAACTATATAATTAGCTTCATCAGCTTCGTCTTGTGCTTCATAATATGTTATTTTTTCTCCATCGCCTTTTTGCGAATACAATACTTTGGGTAAACGCTCTTGGTTATTTTCAATAACTGAATTTGCTGCGTTCAAAATGTTTGCAGTAGAGCGATAATTTTGTTCAAGTTTAACCAATTTTGCGTTTGGAAAATCATGCTGAAAATTCATTATTATTCTAAAATCAGCCCCACGCCAACTGTATATGGATTGATCAACGTCCCCGACAACACATAACGAGCGTTCTTCCGGTATTTCTGATTGTAAATTCGTATAAAGTGCGTTTACAAGCTTATATTGAGCAAGGTTTGTATCTTGGTATTCATCAACCAAAATGTGTTGAAACTTGTTGTAATATTTTGTTCTGACTTCAGGGTTTTGTTCCAAAAGTTTCACTGTTAATAACAACATATCGTCAAAATCTATTGCATTATTATTGTTTAATGCGTTTTCGTAAGCTTCGAAAACGGAAGCTATTTTTTGTGACTTAAAATCTTTTGCAAATGTTGCGAATGTGTATGCATCTTGCATTTTATTTTTTGCATTCGAAATAACGGCCTTTATCAGTTTTGGCTGATAAATTTTATCGTCAAGGTTAAGTTTTTTTATAGCTTGTTTTATTACGGCGAGAGAATCTGTTTCATCATAGATTGTAAAATTTTTATCAAGTTTTTTGCCGGATTGGAATGAATAATTTTCGATATCTTGTCTTAAAATTCTGCCACAAATACTATGAAATGTACCAACCCACATATATTTAACAACATTTTCGCCTAAGATAGAAGCAAGTCTGTCTTTCATCTCACGAGCAGCTTTATTGGTGAATGTTACGGCGAGAATTTTTCCTGCAATTACGCCATTTTGTACCATATAAGCAATTCTTGATGTCAAAACTCTTGTTTTACCACTACCGGCGCCTGCAAGAATAAGCAATGCACCTTTTGTAGTCTTGGCTGCTTCTTGTTGTTCTTTATTTAAACTTTCTAAAATATTTTCCATTCCCCTATTCCCAAATACACGATTTTGTGCTATTATTCAATAGCATACACAAAAGAATTATTATTTGCAATTAACAAAGGTGGTAAAATGAACGACATTTTAGATTCTATTGAAGACGAAAATAAACAACCCTCAATTATGGTTCCTATGGAAGATTTGGATGTCGCAGAGGAGTCTTCAGATACAGTTGATGAACTTGCTATGGAATTAGCTACGATTAAACAACCTGCAAAGAGAATCGCAATTATCGGTTCGAGAAACCTTGCTATAACACATCAGCAAATGATAGAAACTTTGACAACAGCTTTAGTTATGCAAGGTAATACTATTATTACATCAGGTGGTTCTTGTGGTACAA
>JAKSUP010000043.1 GCA_024408905.1 bacterium | reverse complement strand
ATAGCTTTACATTATCATCAATAATTCTCTGATAACTTTTGTAGCAACAGCTGTGGATGCTCCTGTTGAATCATAGTCAGGTGCAAGTTCTACAACATCTGCTCCTATAATATTGAAATCTTTGAGATACCTAAACCATTCAACAAGTTCTTTAAAATTCATTCCACCAACTTCCGGCGTACCTGTTCCGGGCATAATAGAGGTATCCAAAACATCCAAATCAACTGTTACAAAGATGTTTTTATTTCTCAAACAATCAAGCTCAGACGGTTTAGAAACATACGTTTTATGTTTTTTCATCAGTTCAAATTCTTCTTTCATGCCGGATCTGATACCAATTTGTTTGATATTATTAAACCCGACAATATTTCCACAATGTCTAATAACAGCAGAATGAGAAAGGGCCTCGCCTAAATATTCCTCTCTCAAATCGGTATGTGCATCAAAATGGACAATCGCAAGATTTTCAATGTTTCCTGCAATAGCACGAATTTCCGGTAAGGTAACAAGGTGTTCGCCACCAATACCCAAAACTTTTTTACCGTCTTTATAAATTTCTCTTACATTTTTTTCAATCAAATCCAAAGATTTTACGGTATTGCCAAGAGGAAACTCCAAATCGCCTGCATCATGGAAATTACAATCTTCAAGATGTTTATTAAAATATGGAGAATATTCTTCTAAGCCCCAGCTTGCAAGACGTATTTGTTCCGGTGCAAATCTTGACCCCGGGCGATATGAAACAGTGCCGTCAAAAGGCAAACCCAACATAACTATTTTTGAATCTTCATAACTTTTATTTTCGCCCATCCAATTTCTGTCTAAAAACGGTCCTGTTAGCATTGTTTTCTCCTTATAAATACCTTTTTATATTATACGATAAAAGTCGAAGAATACATCAAAATATATATTTTGTTGGATTATTTCTCTATATACTTTTTTGTCGACACAAGAAAAGCAAAACAAAATCATGACTTTTATAAAAAAATAATTAAACACATGTCATACAAATGTATGATTTTTTTGTAAAACGGTTAAAAAAATGTCCTAAAAAGCCGATATTACATAAGGAAGGACGGTAAATTTTGTTTAATACAATGAACCCAATACGCCCTCAACCATATCCTCAAAGGAATCAGGGCAACTATAACGCAGGAAATGAAGGTACTGATAAAGACGGTCACAACAGCCAAGGGCAAGACCCACGTCAACAAAATCAGAACCAACAAACTGTTGCACGAGGAAGAGCCGAAGAAATTGGTCAACAAAACACAAGACCTGCAATCTATTCTCCTGCAGCTAACGCTTATGCACAGAATTACGCTATACAAAACCGTCCACAAATCAACAATTATAATCTTCAGACCCGTCAAATCAACCCACAACAATATCAAGCGATGCCGAATGGATATCAGGCAATACCCCAATCACAAGAAAATCCTCAACAAATACAAGCTCCACAGCCACAAGCTGCCCCAAAAAGAAGCAACAAGGTTAATATTGCTCAAATTTTAAAAGATTTTCGCAACACAATGAAAGCAATTTCAACCCCTAGTGAAATTGAAGAACAGGTTAATAATTACCTAAAAATAGTTGAAAATCTTGTAAGAGAACCTCAACCACAAGTTAATTTAATCCAAAGTAATTTGAAAATCGCAGCATCACTTTTGGATAATTATATTTCCGAAACCCTTAAAAAAGAATCAAAAGTTGTCCAAAACTGGCTTGATGCATTGTTCTTACAAAGGGTAAATTATAGTTATAATGAAGAAGAAATTAATCCAAGCTTTTTGGTACAATTTCCTCAGGATGAACAAAAACAAGAGCAACCGGCTCAACAACCACAAACACAAGAAGAAGTTGCGATTACACCTCAACAGAATGAATCTGTTTCAGAAAATATAACTGATGAAGAAGGCATAATTGAATTAGAAGAAACTCCTGTAAATATAGAGGAAGAATTTACTCAAGCACAGGTGAAAATTTCTCAAAGACCAAACATCACAATTATTCCTCAAGATACAAGATTAAAATCTTTGTTTATGGAAGCTAAAAAACAAGCTTTTTCAAATAATCCACAAAAAGCAATGTCTATATTTAAAGAAGCCTTTAGTCGCGCAGAAGAATTAAGAGATACAGAAACTCAATCAAGAATTTGTCTTGAAATCGGTAAAATTTATGATGACAACGACTTCGTTGTACAAGCCTTAACAAGCTATAACAAATCATTACAATATACAACAGATGTTAATGTAAAATCAAAAGCGCATTATTCAATGGCACAAATTTATGATGATGTTAATCAGGTAGAACCTGCTATTAACCATTACATGACCTCTATTTCTTATGCAGGAAAAAGTGATGATATTACAGGTCAATCTGATTCATTGACTCGCGTAGGAAACTTATTTACCGATAAATATGATGAAAATGCTTTTGACTACTATGACGTTGCCCGTAAGCTTGTTGAACAAACGACAGACAGCAACCTTAAAGGTTATGTATTATCATCCACTGCTGATGCTTGCGTTCAATTCAGAAAAAATGACAAAGCTCTAAAATATTATGCTGAAGCTGTTAAAAACTATGAAAAAACAAATTCTTCAGAAGAAATTGCAGAAAATTATAAATCTGCTGCAGAATTAATGATTAGCTTTAATAGTCCAAACAAAGCTCGTGCGTTACTAAAAAAAGCTATGGTTAATGCCGTAAAAACAACAAACGAGGATTTAATTTCAGAAATCAATTTGCTTCTTTCAAGCGTAGCGTAGATATGTGCAAAAAGGCACTGAGGCACTGAGATGCTATGTGGCTGCTATCTCTTCTCGGGGGAGCGAATTTCTGTGAGCGTGGAAGAAATTCAAGACAGATGTCACGAAGTGACAGAGGGGGTAAGCTATATGTATGTTTGTAGAACCCCCTACCCCCTTCGGGGACTTCCCCCAAGGGGCAGATAAAGTCTTGTAGGTTGGGTGAAACTCAATAATTACTGTCATTGCGAATGTAGTAAAGCAATCTCGTTCAGTGGATTACTTCGTCGTTTCACTCCTCGTAATGTAAATTTTTCGTTATATTGTCCTGAAAAAACGCAAATTTTTACGTCTTTTGGTTTTGTATTTATTGTAAAATTTTAATTATGCAACTATAAAGGCTTAATGTGTAATGAAATGTGTAGCTTCATATAACCCTTATACATACAAAAATTCTGATATAATGTATCCGTCATTTAAAGGAAAACATAAGAAAACTGACAATGGGAATACATACTATCACACAAATACAGGTCTTTGTGTCGGTGCAGTATGTTGTGCATTACTTACCGGTATTTTTGGAATTGCATCAAAATCATCTAAATTTGCTTTACGTACATTGCTTGTATCATCTCCTTTAATTTTAATGGGTGTTACAAGTGATAAAATCAGAAATAAAGAAAACATGAAAAGCGCTGATTTAGTTGCAAAACATGGTATTGAAAAGACATCAGAAATAGACCCTAATGTTTGCCTTTCACAAAACAATAATCCATACAAAAAGAGTCTTTCAGGAACTCGTGTCGGTTGCGTTGTAAGTCTTGTATTTGCAACTGCTTTATTTGGTTTTTTAACACGAAAATCTATAAAATCCGGCAAATCAATAAAGGAAGCACTGAAAGATTCAATAAAAGAAATTGCAGAAGAAACATTTATTGATGATACCATTTTGGGAGGCCCATTTATACCATTTACACTTGGAATGGGAATAGATTTTCTTGCAAATAAAAATGCTCAACGTAATGCCTAATTTGATATAAATCCTACCTATTCCCTTATTCATCATTTAACGCTACAATATTTTTATGGAAAATATTTTGGAAATCAAAAATCTTAACCTGTTTTTTAAAGGCGAAAATGAAGATTATCAAGCATTATATGATGTTAATTTATCTTTAGAAAAAGGAAAAATCCATACCCTTGTCGGTGAATCAGGTTGTGGAAAATCAATGACAGCAATGTCTATTATCGGACTTTTGCCTAAAAAAGCTTTTATAAAAAGTGGAGAAATCCTTTTTAACGGTGAAAATCTTTTAAATTACAAACCTTCTGAGATGAGAAATTTGAGAGGAAATAAGATTGCTCTTATTCCACAAGACCCAATGACTTCCTTAAACCCTTTATACACAATAGGAAACCAGCTTGTAGAAGCAATTCAAGCCCATTCTAAAGTAACACAAAGGCAGGCTCTCAGAAAAGCAAGAGAAGTCATGGATTTGGTTAAAATACCTGATTCAAAAAATAAACTAAACTTTTACCCCCACGAATTTTCAGGTGGAATGAAACAAAGAATTATTATTGCAATGGCCCTTTCATGTAATGCAGAATTAATAATCGCAGACGAGCCAACAACAGCTTTAGACGTGACTATACAAAAACAAATTATGGATTTGATATCAGAAATCAAACAAGAATTTGATACAACGGTGCTTTTAATTTCTCATGATTTAGCTCTTGTAAGTAATTACGCAGATACGGTGAATGTAATGTATTCAGGACATATTGTTGAACAAGCAGAACGCAGAGAGTTTTTTCAAAATATGAAACACCCTTATTCTATAGCGCTTTTGAATTCGCTTCCGACAACAAACCCGGCTTTGAAACTAAAAACAATAACAGGCGCACCTCCAAGTATTCAGGAAAAGATTTCCGGTTGCAAATTTCACCCTAGATGTAATCTATGTGAACATGGATTGTGCGACATTGAATCCCCAAAACTTGAAGAAAAAACATCAGAACATTTTGCTGCCTGCTTAAGGGTTTAATTTCCTCTTTCAAAAAGCTCTCGTTCAACTAATGCACAGATAATATGACCTATCATAATATGTGCCTCTTGAATATTTGGAGTAACTTCTGATGGGGTTTTAATTGTGATATCACAAACTTTGTCCATTTTACAAGATTTACCACCGACAAGCCCTATAATAAAAGCACCTTTTTTCTTAGCTTCATCTATTGCAAGAAGTATGTTTTTTGAATTTCCTGATGTAGAAATTGCAAGCAAGACATCGCCTTCATTTGTGTAAGCTTGAACCTGTCTTGCAAGAGCAAACTCATGCCCGTAATCGTTCCCTACAGCCGTCAAAATTGAAGAATTTGTAGTAAGCGCTAAAGCATTGAGGGCAGGTCTTTCAATAAAAAATTTTGCTACAAGTTCTGCTGCTATGTGCTGAGCATCAGCTGCAGAACCACCGTTTCCTGCTGTTAAAAATTTATGACCGTTTTTATAAGCATCAATAATTGCGTAAACTGATTTTATAATCGCCTCTTTGATTTCAGGCGTTTCTAAAATCTTTTTTTTGACGTCTATTGAATTATTAATATAGTTATCAATAAATTTTTCCACAGCTAAACTCCTTACACCTATGCTACACTAAACGAACATTTTCGACAAGCCTGCAAATAAATTGCTTTGTTGCTTCACTTTTCGCAAAAACAATATCCTTTGTTGGGTTTCACCCAACATACACGACTTTATCTGCCCCTTGGGGGAAGTACCCGAAGGAGATAGGGGGTTCTACAAACATACATATAGCTTACCCCCCCCCTGTCGCTTCGTGACATCTGTCTTGAATTTCTTCCACGCTCACAGAAATTCGCTCCCCCAAGGGAGATAGTTTAAACTGTCCTTAGTGCCCCAGTGCCTTAGTATCTTAGCGCCTTATTTTTTCCCCCCATCATTTACCCCCCCCCATTTACCCCACCCATTTACCCCACCCACTCATTTACTCCCCCCGTTGTATTCAATAAACTATTGTAATTTGGTATAATGGTCTAAATTATAGGAGAGTTTTATGGAAAAATTAAAAATAGGCATTATTGGTTTCGGAACGGTTGGAACAGGTGTATATAAGAGTTTACAAGGTTTTGACTGTGTAGAAATCAAAAAAATTGCTGTACATAATATTAATAAACCTCGTTCTGTAGAAGTGGCGAAAGAAATACTAACAGATAACGCTTATGATGTTGTAAACGACCCGAATATTGACGTTGTTGTAGAACTTATGGGTGGAGTTGAGCCTGCTTGGGATTATATTCAAACAGCCTTAAGAAACGGCAAACATATTGTTACAGCGAACAAAGAGCTTTTGGCAAAAAAAGGTGAAGAACTTTTTAATCTGTCAGAAGAATGTAATAAAGTTGTTCTTTATGAAGCTGCTATTGCAGGTGGTATACCTATTATCACTCCAATTAAAACAATTCTTGCAGGAAACAAAATTACAAAAATCAATGCGATTTTGAACGGCACAACAAACTACATTTTGACAAAAATGGATACTGATGGAGCATCTTACGAAGATGTTTTAAGTGAAGCTCAAAAACTTGGTTACGCTGAAACTGACCCGACAGGTGATGTTGAAGGATTTGACGCAGCATATAAAATTACAACGCTTGGGACAATTTCTTTTAATTCAAGAATTAAATATGAAAATGTTTATAGAGAAGGTATAACAAAAATCCGTAAAGAAGATATTGAAAAAGCAAACGAACTTGGATATAAAATAAAACTTATCGCATCAGCCTCAATTGATGAAGATAATAATGCAGATGTAAGAGTTCACCCTATGCTTGTCCCTAAAAACAGCATGCTTGCGCACACAAATTATGTGACAAACGCAGTTAAAATAAAAGGACATCCACTCGGAAGTATTGTACTTTCCGGCCCGGGGGCAGGAGAATTTCCAACAGCAAGTTCTGTTGTCGGAGATATTTTATCTATAGCAAAAGAATGGGGTACAACAGAATATTTATTACCTATGATGAGATGTCATCATCACAAAACTGCTAACCCCGTAAAAATCGAAGATACTTATAATAAGTACTATATTTCAATTACAGCACCAAACGCTATTGGTGTAATTGCAAAAATAGGTACGATTTGTGCAAACAAAAAAATAAGTCTTTCAAGCATTTTACAAAAAGGTGTTGAAGAAAATAATACGGCAGAAATCACCGTTATTACGGAAAAATGCTTAGAACGAAGTGTTAATGAATTTGTAAATGAACTTACTGACTGTACGGTTAATAATGTAATAAGAGTATGTGAGGAATAAAAATGTATAAAGGTTTGATTGATAAATACAGAAAATATTTACCTGTAACAGACACAACTCCAATTGTAACTTTGAACGAAGGAAATACACCACTAATCAAAGCTGACAATTTGGCAAAGAAAATCGGCTTAGACTGTAATATTTATTTGAAATTTGAAGGCTGTAACCCTACAGGAAGCTTTAAAGACCGTGGTATGACAATGGCTGTCACAAAGGCTAAAGAAGAAGGCGCAGGTGCAATTATTTGCGCATCAACCGGAAACACATCAGCTTCTGCTGCGGCTTATGGTGCAAGAGCAGGCATAAAAACCTTTGTACTTATACCTGATGGGTATATTGCACTTGGGAAACTCTCTCAGGCAATGATGTATGGTGCAGAAATTATCGCTATACAAGGAAATTTTGACCAAGCTTTGGAATGTGTAAGAGAAATTTCTGCAAAATATCTGATAACTTTGGTTAATTCAGTTAATCCATATAGAATAGAAGGTCAAAAAACAGGTGCGTTTGAGGTTTGTGATGCATTGGGCAAGGCTCCTGAATATCATTTTATCCCCGTAGGCAACGCAGGAAACATAACTGCATACTGGAAAGGGTATAAAGAATATAAAGAGGCAGGAGTTGTTAATAATTTACCTCAAATGATGGGATATGAGGCAGAAGGTTCTGCCGCAATTGTTCGCGGCGAAAGAATTATGAAGCCGGAGACTTTGGCGACAGCAATCCGTATCGGAAACCCTGCAAGCTGGGAAAAAGCCGTCGCAGCAAGAGATGAAAGCAACGGTAAAATTGGCTGCGTAAGTGATGAAAAAATTGTTGAGGCATACAAGCTTTTGGCATCAACAGAAGGTGTTTTGTGCGAACCAGCAAGTGCTGCGTCTGTTGCAGGACTAATTCAAGCACACAATGAAGGTATAATAAGACAAGGTACAGATGTTGTTTGTGTCTTGACAGGCAACGGCTTGAAAGACCCTGACAATGCAATAAAGTTCTCTAACGCAGACGTCAAAAAAACTTCATCAGAATTAAATGATGTATTAAAAGTTATGGGGCTATAAAGTTTTACATCTTATGCTAAACTTTCTTGCTTTTTAAACTGCATATCGTAAAGTGCTTTGTATTGGCCGTTTT
>JAKSUP010000042.1 GCA_024408905.1 bacterium | reverse complement strand
GTTTTGGTAAAAAATCATTGAACGGTATGTCTTTCTTATCAGAAAAAGATAAAGATACTATTAACGAAGATGTAAATGTTATTTTGAAAAATGCTCAAGCTGTTTCTGAAGCAATAGTGTATAACTACAGAGATTTCATTAAAGACTTTACTCAAAAATATTCAAGTAAAGTCGGAACAGGTGAATGTATCATTCAACGTGAAGAATTTATTGATCACTTGAATGAATGGAGAAACTCACAACCTGCTGAAAAACAAGCTTTATTCAACCAACTTGAAGGAGATATTTTGAAGGTTATTGAAGCAACTAAACAGGGTAAAATATGCAGGTTTGAACAAGTTTAATTGGTAATATATAAATAAACAGGGGATAGATTGGCAACATTCGGTTTTGGGGTGTTGCCAATCCCTTTTTATGTGGGCAAATTTTTGTAACATTTCTTTACATATAAGGCAATTTTTAAAGATAGAAATACTTTATATAGATAAGGTTAGGTTTATAGAAGGTTAAATTAGGTAGATATGGATTACACTATTCAAAACTTGATGAATATGGAAGCTATGCTCGGATACGGGTGTAATCTGAATGTGCCTTGTGTAGCAAACGGTTATCGCATGAATCCGGGTAATTCGTATTATGGTGGCTATAATCCGTATTACTATGGAAGCTATAATCCGACTTTTAATGGTGGGGCAAATTATGGCATGAATTATGGTATAAACAACGGAATAACTTATGGTGCAAATCCGGCTCCATCTACAAATCAACAAACAAATTCTGTTTTCCAAGGTATGCAAAAACAAGATGTCGATGCTTTAACAAAATATTATACAAAAACACTTGATCCAAGCGAATCATTTTTAGGATGCTTGGCCGGTGCAACAGGGTTTGGTATTTTATTCCATCCACGTGCAGTAATACATCCTCGTAATACTAAAGATGCTTTTAAGGGTGTAACTGAGATGTTCAAAAATGCACCTGCAGTTGGAGAACTTTGGAAAACTCACAATCCTTTGATGCAAGATGCTTATACTGCTATGCACAGACTTGAAGCTCGCACTTACGGTAAGCTTGGATTGTTTAGAAAATCTTATTTGAAAAAGAACCCTGTAACTAAAGAGAAAGAGATTGAACCAATATACTTTGAGCTTAAAAAAATAATGGAAGATGCTCTTAAAAGTGGTAAACCTGAAGATATTGCAAAAGCGACAGAAATGTTAAACAGTGCAAATGTTTGGGATGGCCCTATCGGCAGATTTACAAAATTGATAAGAGGTAAAGAAAGATTAACTCCTCAGCAAGCACTGGATTATGCTAAACAAGGTTTAGATCAAAAACCAGGTTGGATTGGCAGATTAAAGAATTCGATTAAAGGTGTAGAAACCGTAAATCCTGTAACGAATAAATTTACAGATGCAGAAATATTGAAAAAAGTTGAAGAAGGGATGAAACCAACATTTAAGAATGCTTTGAAACGTTCAGGAGGTAAAGGTTTTGTATTCTTTGTAATAATGAACTTATTAATGGGCGTTTCAAAAATTAAAACGGCATATTCAAAAGATAAGAAAACAGGTAATAAACAAGTTGGTCAAACAGTATTTAAATCACTAACAGATGCAGCAGGATGGACATTGGGTGAAGCAGGAGCATTAGCTCTGTTTGGAGCCAAAGTCGGAACAAGGCTAAGTCCAGGATTAGGAACTGCAATTGGCGCATTAGTCGGTATGATTGGTGGTTCAATTGGTATGTGGGTAACTGCAAAAGCTTCAAAGGCAATTGTAGGTCAAGATGTAGCTGATAAGGTTGAAGCTGAAAGACTTGCTCAAACCCAAGAAGGACAAATGCAATTACTCCAAACAGCATATGAAGCAGCACAAAAAGGTGACAAAAAGATGGATGCTGCAACTCAACAAGCATTATACAGAGCCTTGAATACAATGGCTTAAAAATATATCTATAATTTAACCTAAAAATTTTTCTCCACTTTATTATGAGTATGTTATGATACAAAGATAGAGTGGTTTTTATTTTGTTTTAATTTTCGTTGCAAAGGGAGAAATTATGCGAAGTGATAATATAAAGAAGGGAATTGCAAGAACTCCACACAGAAGTCTTTTGATGGCTACAGGTGTAAGTAAAGAAAGTATAAAAAGGCCTTTTATAGGCATAGCAAGTTCTTTTTCAGATTTAGTTCCGGGTCATATCGGTATGAGGGACTTGGAAAGGCAAATTGAAAAAGGTATACATACAGGAGGAGGGCAATCATTTATATTTGGAGTTCCTGCTGTTTGTGACGGTATTGCTATGGGTCATGAAGGTATGCGCTATTCTTTACCTTCTCGTGATTTGATAGCTGATTGTATTGAAACTGTTGCAAATGCTCACCAGCTTGACGGACTTGTTTTGCTTTCTAACTGTGACAAAATTACTCCTGCTATGCTTATCGCCTCTGCCCGTTTAAATATTCCTACAATTATTGCAACGGCAGGGCCTATGCTAGATGGCGAAAGCAAATGCGAAAAATTAACAATGATAAAAGGTGCTTTTGAGGCTGTAGGAAAATATAGAGACGGTGTTATTGATAAAAATCGTTTGTTAGAGCTGGAAGAAGCGTCTTGCCCTTCTGCAGGCTCTTGTCAAGGGTTGTATACGGCAAATACTATGGCTTGCTTAACAGAGGTTTTAGGGATGAGTTTGCCTTTCTGTGCGACTGCAGCAGCTGTGTCTTCACATAAACGCAGAATTGCTTTCGAAAGTGGCGAGCAAATCGTTGAACTTGTAAGACAAAATAAAAAACCTTTGAGCATTTTGACTAAAAACAATTTAAGAAATGCAATTATTGCCGATTTAGCAATGGGTGGCTCTACAAATTCATTCTTGCACCTTTTAGCTTTGGCTAATGCTGCTAATATTGATGTTACGTTAGATGATTTTGAAGAACTTTCGCATAAAATTCATCAAATTGTTAAACTTGAACCATCTTCAAATATTACTATGAGTGGTTTTTATCAAGCAGGGGGGGTTAGCGCCTTATTAAAAGTTCTCTTGCGTGATGTTAAAGAATTTACAAATATTGAAGGAGTAAGCTTAACTAAAACAAGAAAATTGGTTAAAGACGCATATGTTGACTCTAATATAATACACGATTATAACGTACCGTTTACGACAAAACCCGGGCTTGGAATTTTAAAAGGAAATATCGCGCCTGAAGGTTCTGTTATTAAAATATCGGCAGTTGATGAGAGTTGTTATGAATTTAGGGGAACGGCTAAAGTCTTTGATTCTGAAGAAGATGCAATGGTTGCTTTAGAGAGGAATAACATAAAAGAAGGTGACGTTATTGTAATCCGTTATGAAGGGCCGAAAGGCGGCCCCGGCATGAGGGAAATGCTTGCTCCAACGTCTTTGCTTGTGGGAAAAGGGCTTGGTACAAAGGCAGCATTGATAACAGACGGAAGGTTTTCCGGTGGCACAAGAGGGATTTGTGTCGGTCATATTTGTCCTGAAGCTGCAGATGGTGGTGTAATCGGATTAATTAAAGACGGTGACGAAATTGAAATTGATATAAATAAACGTATCTTGAATTTGAATGTACCAAGTATTGAACTTGAAGAACGCAAGAAGGAATGGAAACCTAAAAAGGCTAATGTTACGTCAGGGTACTTGGCAAAATATGCAAGAACTGTTCAAGACGCTTCACATGGGGCAATAGTATGAATAAATCAGAACTTCGTAAGTGGGCAAAAGCTGAGCGTAAAAAATCGGATATAAAAAACATTAGTATAAAACTTGCTCAAAAACTTCAAAAAACGGAGGAATACAGGCAAGCAAAAAATATAATGATTTTTTATCCTCTTGAAAACGAAGTAGATTTACTTTCTATATTAAATGATAAGGGTAAACATTTTTATTTGCCAAAAGTAAGTGGAAAAGATTTGTTGTGTTGTCCTTATTGTACGGGTGATGAGCTGTGTAAATCTTGTTTTAATACACAGGAACCATTATCTGACGGTGTAGATAAAGCTTTGATTGATTTGGTTATTGTACCTGCGCTTGCTTGTGACATAAACAATTACCGACTTGGTTATGGTGGTGGGTTTTACGACCGTTTTTTAAGTAATTCAAATGTAAAAAAAATCGTATGTATACCAAAAGAATTTGTGGTTGAAACAATTTATCCCGAAGTGACAGATATTCCTGTGGATAAAGTTGTTACGGCATAAAAAAACACCTTATAAAAGGTGTTCATCATAAATATTTTATTGAATCATAAGCTGCTTGCGGCAATTTTGAGTTTAATTCTTTTGTTAATTCTTTTACAGGTTGTGGGATTAAAGTACATTCTCCAAAATGTTCAGCAATTTCTTTTATTTCTGTAGCACTTTTTTCTGCAATTTTTTTGACTGTATTTTCACCTGTTGGGGCAGAAAATGGAAAATATCCACCACGAAAACTTATATTATTCATTGTTTACTTCCTTAAAAATTATAATTGATAACTAAATGAGCGTTCTATTGCTTTATCTACAGCACCTTTGCAAGCATCAAGTTCATGTTCTACCATATTTAATCTTGTCTGATATTCTTGCATTTGCATGTCCAATTTCTTTTCCAAAACGTCAAGTTTATCACGTCTTGCTTCAAGTTGTTTTACTGCAGGATTATCAGGATCCAAATCGTTTCCTAACGCAAGAATCTCTCCTGCTGAAGCAGACAATTCCATTTTCGCTGTTGAGATCCATTGAATTTTAGATTCCAGAGTGTATCTGTACGAAGTTAGGTACATCATTCTGAATGTTGATGTGATTAAACCCATAGCACTTGTCCTTCCGGTTTTATCTTGTTTCGTTTAAGTTTTTACCCTTCAGGAATGTGTGTTCGTTAGTTTCTGCTATCAGACTTTCCATTTTGTACAGTTGGTGTTTGTGATAGTTCACACGATACTTAGCCAGTTTTAGCTTTTGTCTTATGGTAAGCATTTCCTTCAGGCTGTTAATCAAACTTGTCAGTAATGCCTTAAATGGATTTTTGCGAATAAAGAATGAACGCGCAAAATTCATAAAATTCATAAACCGTTTCAAGTTTTCTTGCATCTCTTCACGCATTTGCTTTTTCCTTCACACATAAAGAGCCTACATGATAATAAAAACATGTGAACTCAAATAATTGCTTGTTTTTAGATATCTTTGTTACATTTGTTAACATTTATTTTAAGCTAACTCCATTTTTTTGTTTAGTATTAAATATAAACTTTGTTTTTGTCAAGTCGTTACTTTTAACATTGCCTTCGAACTGAATTTCTTGATAAAATTTCAATTCTTCCCTGCTGTTATATTGTTGTTCCTTGCAGAAATTTATCAGAGCGATAATGGTTTTTGCAAAAACATTATTTATGAACAGGTTATCGACCATGACTCTTAAGAATGTACGTCCATGCATAGTTAATCTCTTGGCTATATATTATATAGCAACTCTATTATATGTTGTCAATTTCTTTGCTCTTGCTTTCAATATCGTCTTTAAGCATTTTTCTTACGATATCGCTTTGTGTATCGAGCATTTTACAAACAGTTTCAATATTTGTAACTTTTTGAGAAAGGATTGTATCTGCGTTAGCTAAAACATTTGCAGAAACCCTTTGATAAGCACTCAAAGCAGCTGATGTTGTACCTTGCATTAAGTTACCCATAACTACTGCAGGCAAACCAAATTCTCCTAAATACGGTGCTGCAGCTGTCATAATACCACCCCATCCGGAAACAACTCCGGCAAGTGGCATTAATATATTTGAAGCGCCAATTCCGTATCCGTTTGCAGTACCGATACCGTATGCTGCTGTGCTTGCAATATCTGCTATACTTCCGATACCTGATGCGAATCCTGTAGGAGTACCGGAAGGTGATGAACCGTAACCGAACATTGTACTCAATCCTGCAGCTCCACCTGTTGCATAACCACTTAATGGTGCAGCATGACCTGACGGAAATCCTGAATAATTGCCTAAACTATTAACTCCAAATGATGAGTAAGTTCCTGTTAAACCACCGGTGCCACCTGTGTATTTTGACCAATATGATGTTCCGGGTATATTCATAGCAGTGGTACCACCCATTGTGGTCATAAATGCAGATGGAGCAAACAAACTTGCTAATTGGTATAAGAAACCACCTGCTGCTTCAAACCCTGTTCCTGATGAACCTGAGCCTGAAACAGTTAAATCTCTTAATCTGTCGTAAGTTTCATATAGCATTGACTTGGCATCTGAGCTTGCAGAGCCATATCTGTTTGCTATTACTAAATATCCGTCATTTTTGTATGCCATAATTATCTTTCTTTATGCTGCTATCTTGCTTTTTAGTTTATGTCTAGCCACCAAATGTGTTAAATGTCTTTTCAACGTTATCTTTAACAACTTTTTGTACAGCTTCCATTTCTGTTTTAAGTGCATTTTGCTCTGTATCTAGCTGTTTAAGCCTTAATTCAAGTTGTTGGTCTTCGTGTTGAATTATTGATGTTTTAGCGTTGATATCTTGAACCATTTTATCGTATACTGCATTTTCGTAATTATATTGGTTCATTGCATCATTGTATGCCGCTTCATCTGTTATAGTTTCTGCATTAAGTTTATAAGTTACAGAATCATCTTCAAATCGAATGCTTGTAAATCTTCCACTACCGTCTGTTTCGACCAAAGCTCGTTCAGTTTTTTCGATTTTAGTATCAATATATGTTGCGTTGTAGTATGGAAGTTTTGTTTGTCCGTCTATTTGGTTATTACCTGTACCACTACTGTATGAATTCCATAAATCATTATATGTTGTGTAGTATGTAACACCATTAAGTTTGAATGTATAGATACCACCTGTGTATGTGCCATCTTCTTTTATGCAATTAGATAGTTCAGATGTAATTCCTTGTTCTTTAAAATCTTTTAGGATTTGTTTTAGTTCAGCTTCTTGATCGGAAGTAAGTGTTGCTACAGGGGTTAATTCGCAGTTTCCGACATATGTTGGATGTTGTAATTCGTTATAAGCTTTAATAGCCTCATCATATGCAGCTTGTGTGGTTTTCATTGTTTGTTCAGCTAAATTCTTTGTAGCTTCTGCTGTAATTACAGCATTATTTAACGCTATTTTTTGATTTTCAATTGTATCAGGTGTATAAACGGTTAAGTCGCCACTCCCTGCAGTTCTTACAGTTTCCAAGTCACTCTTAAATGCAATATTTGTGCCATCGAAATAGAGATCTTTTTTGTTAAATGTGCTTGGTAATGCCCCTTGACCCATTAGTGTATTAATGGCGTTATCAACAGCAGTTTTATCTGCCAAGTTTTCATAATTATAATATGTAGCTCCATTAACAACATAATTGCCATTCGGATCAGTTGAGATGCTTGTTACGTTTACCGGATCTGTTTCTGCATAATTTTTTAGAGTTGTTTTATCTGCCAGTGCTTTATTGTATTCTTCAACAGCTTTGTTATAATCTTCTACGGCTTGTTTATAAGTGTTTTCTGCTGCTATTACAAGTTCACGTTTTGCTTGAATATCGCTTATTTTTGCAGCATCTTGTGGGAACTGAACTTGTGGATCGGATAATTTTTTAAGTGAACCAGTGTATTTTTTTGTATTATAAGAATGTGTTACAACATAGTTGTAATCAGGATTAGCTCCCCCGATTTGCTTCCAATCCGTTATGACAGAAGCATTTATACCATCAGAATATGAATATTGAATTTTCGTGTAATCTTGTGTGCTTGGTGGAACCGGAACTTTTAAGCCAAGCATTTGGTTAAATAAATTTGCACTCTGATTTGACAAGGCTGTCCTTGCTTGGTTAATCTGTTGACCTTCAAATTCACAGTTTGATTTTCTTGCCACCAGAGCTAGGTATCTGGCTTGAGAAGCTGCCATTCCCATAATGGTTCTCCTATATTTGTTGATTTAGTATGTATTTAATGTAACTTTGTAAAAAGTCAATTCTACATATATCATTATATATTATTATGGGTGTCTATTATTACGCAAAATCAATAAAATCATATATTTAAAGTAGGTGTTTTGATAAAAATCATACAAATGTTGTACAAGAATTCTCTAAATTAGTTTCTCGTTATTTCCTATTTACTATTTACCCCTACTCCTACCAATTTTTTGCACCGTAAATTTTAAACTTACCGATAAACTTTTGATGATAAATTATTATTTTTTTTACATGTTCTATTTCTTTTTTATCTTTTGAAGATGCAATTTCTTCTTCGTAATCAATAAT
>JAKSUP010000041.1 GCA_024408905.1 bacterium | reverse complement strand
CAAATTAGATTTAAGAGTTATACATAATTGACTTATAATTTGCATTTAAAAGAGACCGAATAGCTCTTATCATCCCCAAAAAACTAAGATAATTTTCTGCATACTTTTCGGGAATAATAGTTGCCATCCCAAACTATACTTAAATAATTTTCTGGACTTGTATCACCTTCTGTAGAAAAACACAAAACGTTCGAATTTTCATCTAATTTCAATTTATTGAAACAGTTAAAATTGGCGAAAAAATCGCCAATGACGGCTATATAGTAACTTTCGGCATAAAGCCTAACTATCCTGAAATAGGTTATGGCTATATAAATGTTTCAAATGCAGAAATCGGTGCAGGTTACAAAGTAAACCGATTTGTTGAAAAGCCTGATAAAGAACACGCTCAAATGTATATGGAATCAGGTGACTATTTCTGGAATAGTGGTATATTTATGTTCAAAGCTTCTGTACTGCTTAAAGAAGCCGAAAAATGCGCACCTGAAATATATTCAAAACTTTCAAACTTTGATTTTACAAAATCATCAGAAATTCCATTTACAGAATTTGACAAAATGCCGGCGATTTCAATCGACTACGCAATTATGGAAAAATCAGACAAAATTGCTCTTGTTCAATTAAAAAGTGATTGGAACGATTTAGGCAGTTGGAAATCTATATATGACGTTAGCAAAAAAGATGAAAACGGAAATGTAAAAATCGGACATGTACTTGATGAAGGCTCTAAAAATTCTTTCGTTTATTCATCATCAAAACTTGTTGCAACAGTCGGCTTGGAAGACGTTGTGCTAGTTGAAACAGAAGATGCAATTCTTGCTTGCAAAGCTGACAAGACACAAGACGTTAAAAAAATCTTTGATACCCTAAAAAAACAAAACGATAATACCCACCTTGTTCACAAAACCGTATACAGACCTTGGGGATATTACACAGTACTTGCCCAAGGAAAAGGGTTTTTAACAAAAATGATACACGTTAATCCTGGACAAAAACTTTCTGTTCAATCACATGAACATAGAAGCGAACATTGGGTTGTCTTAGAAGGTATGGCAAAAGTTGTACTTGAAGGCAAAGAACATATTTTGAGTCCGGGACACAGCGTTGATATCGCTGTTAAAGCTATTCATTCACTCCAAAATCCATACGAAAACGATTTAAAAATCATAGAAGTTCAAAAAGGCGATTTATTAATTGAAGAAGATATTATTCGTTATGAAGATATGTATGGCAGGGTTTAATTTAGCAGCAAAATAGAGTTAGCAAATGCTTGCCAAATAAAAGCAAACCTACAAAAACACTAATTACGGACGCAAACATTACGGCACCTGCAGAAATATCTTTGGCCATACCAACCATCTTAGAATAACGATTATGATAAATTGAATCAAGGGTAAATTCTATTGCAGAATTCAGCATTTCTGAAACTATAACTATGGCAATTGCAAATAATAATAAACAATATTCAATCACAGAAAAATCTAACACATAAGCAGCTATAAGAACCAGTATCGCAACTACACAGTGAACTCTTACGTTCCTTTCGCTCTTTAAAACAAGACGAAAGCCCTTTCTTGCATTTTTGAATGTGCTATTAAATCCTTGTGACTTATATTTTGTCATATCCTATACTTTCCAAAGCTTTTCTTTGTTCCCCAATAACAAAATTATACTCGTCTTCTGACTGATGGTCAAATCCTAAAAGATGCATCAAACCGTGGCTTATCAAGAAAAATAATTCTTGTTCCTTATTTTTAGATAAACTTACATCTCTATTTACCCCCTCAATAACTTTATCAAGGGCAATAACGATTTCACCTAAATTTATATCACCGTCAAAAACAAACCTTGTTTCATCATCTGCAAAAATTGCAAAAGTAATAATATCAGCAGGTTTATCTTTATCTCTGTAATCTCTATTTAGCTCGTGTGTTTTCACAGAATCACAAAACACAATATCAAGAGTTATCGAATTATAATTATAGCCACAAAGACAGCTCTTGTCCTCTAAGCACTTCAAATAATGACGCAAAAGCCTTTGTGTTTTATCTATAACATCTTTTTCATCCAACTTCCAATCAGAAAATTCATTTTGCGTAAAAACATTAAGCGTTTTCATTTTTCTTTTCTTCTAATTCCTTTATTTTGGATTCCAAATCTTTATCAAGAGTCGGAGGTGCAATTTGTTGAATTGCATTTGTCTCTTCGTCTTCATCGACGTGTTTAACATTTTTATCCAATTCTTTAACCAAATCATCATGGTATTTAATTCTTTTGTGATGCATACCTCTCAACATTCTTGAGAAAGTATCTGCCATAGTTCTTAAATCTTTTAATGTCAAAGGAGAATCTTCTAACTGACCATCGGCCAATCTCTCTTTGATTATTTTAGATATAATTGCATCAATTTCTTCGTTTGTTGGATTTTTTGCTGCTCTTACAGCAGATTCAACAGCATCAGCAATCATCAAAATTGCAGTTTCTTTCATATTCGGTTTTGGCCCCGGATATCTGAATTGTTCTTCTGTAACCTTTTCTTCGCCTTCTTCTTTTAGTGCTTCATTATAGAAATAACTTACCAAACTTGTTCCGTGGTGTTGAAGAATGAAGTTATTAATAACTTGTGGCAAATGATATTCTTTTGCAAGTTCAAGTCCGTCCTTTGGGTGAGCTGTTATTAACATCTTGCTGAATCTTGGAGTACAAGATTTATGTGGATTATCAATACCGTAGAAAGATTGGTTTTCTACGAAGAACATTGGTCGCATAAGTTTTCCGATATCATGATACATTGCACCGACTCTTGCCAACAAAGGATTTGCTCCGATAGCTTCTGCTGCAGCTTCAGCAAGGTGAGATACAATTAAACAATGATTAAATGTTCCGGGAGCATCTGATAACAGTTTTTTCAAACATGGTCTGTTGTGATCAGCCCATTCGGTCAACCCATACGGAGTTAAAACGCCAAATATACTTTCTATAATAGGAAGAACACCTAAAATAAATACCCCACCTATTACAAAACAGTTAAGCAATATATAGCCTAAATCTTTTAATATCATTAAATTATTGATATCCATCATATATTTTTCTAAGAAATAAACGCCAGCGAGAACAAGCACACCTGCCAAAGATATTTTCAAACTTGTAATAAGTAAGTCTGAGCGTTTTGAAAAATTAAGCTTTGATATAGATGTCATTACAACAGTATTTAGTAACATAAATACAACAATGACTTCTATATGATAGTGCATACCAATTGATAGCATAGCTAGCAATATTGTTGACGCAAAAAACGCATTACGTGGAGTTGTAAATATTGATAACAAGATTGTATAAGCAGGAATTGGCACAATATATGGCGAAAATCCCGTTGGTAGTAATGTCGCAATAAACGCAACAAAAATTGTAAATGATGCCATTATTGATAAGTATTTTGAATTATAATATTCTTTTTCAAAATTCTTTTCATACTGCAAGAATATAAATGTAAAAAATGACACCAACAAAAGAATTCCGGCTATACCGCCAAAGTTTATTTCCAAAACATTGTATCCGGCAGCCCTTAGAGCATCACTTTTTAATTTTGTAACAGGTTCGCCTTCAAGTACAATCGTTTGTCCTTTTTTGTATGTCACTTCATAAGGTTTTACGGCATTTTGGGCATTTTTCTTTGCGATTTCTGTCGCAAATTCATCAACAACCAAGTTTGGGACAATAACTTGATTTAATACGGTTGTTATGATGTTATATTGCGAACGAGGAGTAGATGATGGAATATTTTTTCTTATAATATTAGACACATTATTGTTATCAAAATCTTTCGCTGAAATTCCTGTATTCAAAATACCTGCTAATGTAAGTTTTGCCCTGTCAAATATCATAGCCAAATCTTTTGAATTAGTTTTCAAAAAATATTCTATTATTGCTTTATTTTGAACATCGGCAAAAAGAATAGAAAGTTCATCTCTTTTTACGTCGTCTGTGACATTTTTTTCTCTTATTTTCATTACAGAGTTTCTTAATGCTTCCAAACTGGATGTTGTATAATCATCACCTGCTTGAGTCAAAATAGGTTCAACGAGTTGTGCAACTTCTTTTTTGTGTTGCTCAGTCTTAATTGTATCAATAACTTTAATGTCTTTTTGAGCAATTATGTCACGTTTTGAAATACCATTTTCAACAACTCTCTGGAAAAAGAAGTTTTGTGATGAAATAGCAGCTGTTAACAGTACCGTAAATAGTACAAAACACGCTATATTTCTAAATTGTTTTGAAGATATTAAATCTAAAATTTTTTGCATATATTAACCTCGATTGTTCTCATTCTTTTTTACTACAAACCCACATTTTACACAAGCCAGTACATTACCTGTACTATCAACAGGCATGAAATTGTGAACACATGTCAATGCTTCGTCAATATCATTATTAACAGGTTTTTCATATTTAGGCAATTTGGTCTGACGCTTGTTCAGCCATTTTATAAATACTTCAATAATGTACATAATAGTTGTTTTTAAATCCTAAAGCCACAAGGCAAAAAGTAACTTAATTTATTAATCTCTAAACTACCCATATTTTCAGTAATTACAGAAATTTCTTCATCACCTTGAAATTCATACATGACTTGTCTGCAAGCACCACAAGGATAGCAAGAATCAGTATTTGGTGAATAAATTGCCACGGCTAAGATTTCTCTTTCTCCTTCTGAAATTGCTTTGAATATAGCACATCTTTCAGCACATACTGCCAAACCAAAAGATGAGTTTTCAACATTACAGCCCTTGTAGATTTTCCCTGAACCTGAAAGCACAGCAGCACCGACTGCAAATCTTGAAAACGGTGAATAAGAAGTTTTTGAAGCTTCCTTTGCATTATTCATAAGTAATTCATAATCAATACTCATATTATTTATTTTATTATATTTTAGACTTGTGTAATCCCTTGAATGGTTGATTATGCTCACTACCTTCAACAGTGGCTTACTACTCTCTATTCCAAATAATAAAATCTCTTACTGCCCCAGTACCCTAGTATCTTTTTCCAAAATTATCCTCATAATTGTATTGTTGCAAGAGAAAATGCTTAGTGCCTTAGAGTCCTAGTGCCCTAGTGCCCTAACTTACCCCTCATTTACCCCTCTCCATTTACCCTCCCATTTACCCCTCTCCATTTACCCCCCCCCCACTATTTACCCCCCCCTTTTGCCTTTTTTAAATAAATGAATATAATATAAGTATGAGAAAACTTATTTTAACACTAATTATAATTTCGTTAGCATTACCAACCCAAGCTGCATTTTGGACAAAAAAAGACAAAGCACTTGAAGTTGAAATGGAAGGGAAGGGCTACGCAGGAACGCTGCCGGATTTATCAAAAGTTTTCCAAAAAGATGAAAAGAAGGTCGGAAAACCTGTTTTTGATGCTCAAAAAGATTTTAATGACCCATCAGAACTCAAACCAATTCCTCGTGATAACCCGTCTTTTGTCAATATAATTCAGAAAAAAGATAAAACATCAAATTATGTAATTGATGCAAACGAGATTATCCCGATTATAGAAAAACTTGTAGATTGTATTGAGGACAATGCAAATGTCCAACTTTTTGTAACCCGTGCCAATGTGCTTACTATGAACTTGGATTATTTAATGGATAAATACCAAGGAAAACCTGAAAGCTACTATCAATCGTTTAAAAAATTGATGGAAGTCAATCAGTACACAAAATCAATAGCACAATTAAGACGTGAGGCTGTAACGTATCAAAGATATTTGGCTTACCAATCTACCGGCTCTATTTATAACCCTGAAAACATAAACCAACAGCTTGAATACCTAAAAGAAGAACTTAATACAGCTATCCTTATGCTCAAAGAAGAAGAATAGGGGTAGGGGTAAATAGATAGGTAGATATTTATTGTCCTACAACTATTGTCTCTTTTAGTGGGTGCACTTCAAGTATGTCCAACCTACGCACTTTACGAACGTGGAAGAAATTCAAGACAGTGGTGCGTAGCACCGAAGGGGGTTCTACAGAACAGCAAAAATAATTGTTGGGTTGCACCCAACCTACTGCTGCTTACCAGTTTTAAGTTTCACTACAAGCCCCTTCATTTACCCCTAGGCTCGCTAAATAAAGCTCGCCTGTGTCACCCCGAACGTTATTTAGTGAGGGAAAAAGTGCAAGCTTGCTTGCAACATCCATTATGCCTTGCAACCGTAGGTTGCCCTAAACATTGGCTGTTTTCTTTTCTTTTGGGTGCGTTTTCTTTTCTTTCCTGAGCAGAAAAAGAAAAGAAAATGCACATAAAGAAAATATATAACTTGAATTTATAAAAAATAATGAAACAAACTCTATAAATTTGGTAATTTTTACCAAACCAATCTACTTATACATACCGCTAATTAAGTCTTTGTATTTTTCAAAAACCTTGTTACGTTTGATTTTTTGAGTCATACTTAATAAACCGTTTTCAATAGTAAATGAGTCTTTTAAAATTGCAAATTGTTTTACTTTTTCAAACACACGCAAATTTGGTTTATTCATTATCTTTGAATTAATTTCTTTTTTAATAAGTTCTTCAAGTTCAGGGTTATTAAAATTGCCGTCCTTATAGCTTTTTACGTTTGCCATATTTGTAATACCACATTTTTCCAATGCTTCTTTTGATGGAACAATCAAAGCACCGACACCGTTTTGGTCTTGTCCTACAAGTACAATCTGGTCTATATAAGGACTTAACAAAATAGCTTCTTCAATCGGCACAGGTTCAACATTTTCTCCGCTTGACAGTACAATAGTTTCTTTCAAACGACCTACTAAAACGAGGTTATTTTCGTTTGTTAGCCAACCTAAATCGCCTGTAATAAAATATCCGTCTTCTGTCATAGCGTTTTGAGTAGCTTTTTCATCCTTATAATAGCGTTTCATTACTTGAGGACCTTTTGCAATAACTAAACCCTTCGTAAATTTTGGTAAAGGTTTAAATGTCTGTGGGTCAACAATCTTTATATCGGTACCCGGAACTGGTTTTCCGGCTGAACCCAAAAAGTTTTTATCTTGGACACTACGTAAAGTCAAAACAGGAGAGGTTTCAGTTAAGCCATACCCCGTTCTTAAATCTATACCTATAGCATCATAGAATAATTCATCTTGCATAGACAAAGCGCCACCACCTGATAGTGATGCACGAATTGTAGATAATCCTGCAGCCTCTTTAATTTTTTTGTACAAAGTTTTATAAAACAATTCATGCATTGGTTTATAAAGTGTTCTCATTATTCTGTGACGCACTGTAGATAATGCGTGATAACTTACTTTATTTGTAATTCTTCTTTCGCCGTACATTTTATGAGTCTTGTACGCAATTGAAACTTTTATTGCAAAGTCAAAAATCTTGTATGCTGTAGGAGAAGATTGTCTTAATTTTTGATAAATCCCACCCCTTAATGCTTCCCAAATTCTTGGAACAGACATCAAAGTATTGATATTATATTTTGCCAAATCATTTTTTTTTTTTTTTAGTGTTGTATAGTGTAAGTGACAACCTCTGGAAATATAATAAAATTCTCCGATTCTTTCATAAGCATGCCAGATAGGCAAAATTTGCAATGTATTTTCACCCGGCATTGAAAGAAAACCTGAATGAGCAATCTCAATTTGATAAATTGATGCAAGGTGTGATAATACAACACCTTTTGGATTACCCGTAGTTCCTGATGTAAATAGAATTGAGCAATCATCATCTCTTGAAATTTCTACGGGTTCAAAAACGTGTTTTCTGCCCATATCTTCAATTTCGCTCAACGTATAAATTGGACTTTTTACATCAGTTGTATCAATATGGCCTTTAGGATAAGTAATTACTATAAAATCAAGTCGATATTTTTCGAAAAAAGGTTTTAAAGCCTTGTAGATTTTCATATCACGGATAATTACACCTTTGCAATCAGCGTGCATTGTAATATATTGCAATTCATCAATTGGAGCATTAGAGCCTCTGATAACGTCAATCGCACCACACTTCAAAATTGCTAAAGATGTTGGCAACCATAGACCATGACTTTCTGCAAACAAGCCGACTTTATCACCTTTTTTTATACCTAATGATTGTAAACCACTTGCAATAAAGTTCATTTTTTCTTTTAATTCAGAATAAGTCATACTGATACCATTGTATGTATCAGTAATAGCCATCATGTCGGTGTATTTATCCATGCAGCTTTCAAGGACAGCAGGAATTGAATTTAAGCCATCATAACATACGTTTTCATATTGATTTGCCATTTCCATTAAACTAATCCTTAAAATCGACTAACTACATTCTACTATAATAATAAAAACACCACAAGCAAAAAAATTGCCCTATTCGACATATTTCTTTACGATTTAACCTCAATGATTTATTTAAGTTTTTTAGTAAAATGATAAAATTAATTCTTTATTAATAAT
>JAKSUP010000040.1 GCA_024408905.1 bacterium | reverse complement strand
TCTTGCTCGCTCGCATTAAACGTGTCTACGCTTGACTGTTTCAAGATTACATCTTTTACAGTCAAGGCTTCGCACTCTTGAACTGTCCCCCAAAAAGTGGACAATTAACTCGCAAGTAAAAATTTTCTATACTCAATAGGAGTCATTTTGTTTTTATTCCATTGTCGTCTTTCATTATTGTAATAATACATGTAGTCATCAATTATTCTTACAATTTGTTCAAATGTTTTTACACCTTTTAAATTTATCTCATCTTTTAAATGTCCAAAAAATGATTCAATTACTGCATTATCCCTAGGACTGTCAGGCGCTGACATTGATTGAGTTAATCCTTTTTCTAATAATAAATCTCTGTAATCCTTACTGGTAAACTGACTTTCTCTACCAGAATGGATAATTATTGAGCATTTATTTTCTTTAATTGTTTCTTGTCCGGCATTTATTGTTGCTAAAGCTAATTCTTTTGTCATACTTTGGCTTAATGAATATGATATTACCTCTGTTGTTTTTACATCTAATAATACACATAAATATGCAAATCTACCATTGTATTTTAAATAAGTTATATCTATTCCAAGTGCTGCATAAGGTAATTTGTTTTTAAATTCTCTGTTTAGTAAATTTTCGCAATAAAATTTTTCTTCATTATTCTTTATTCCTTGTTTGTAAGGATTTTCTCTTCTTGTTTTTGTTATTAAGTTTAATTCTTTCATTATTCGTGAGACTTTCTTCCTATTCATTATTTAGAAATTGTTTTAGATGCGTAGTCATACTGTTTAGACAAAATACTTACATCCAAACCTGCATCAATAAATATTTGATTTGCAGATTTACCATCATTGTATTCTTTAACTGCTTTTTCTTTAAATTCTTTAGAATACAAGACTTGATTTGATAAAACTGTTTGAATATTTGGATTTGATTCCAGTAATTCTTTTTCTTCTTTTGTAAATTTTTCCATTTCTCTGTACCCTTTCTTTTTTTATACCATACTCGCAACTTTTAATTGTCCACTTTTTAGGGTACAGTTCACTTGCTCTGAACATTGGCTGGTTTTCTTTTCTTTTGGGCGCGTTTTCTTTTCTTTACATTGCAAAAAAGAAAAGAAAATGCACATGGAAAAATATAAAACTAAGAAAAAATAATAAAACCCTCACCCTAACCCTGTCTTGAATTATTCGGGTTCTCGTCGGAGTAACGTCCGACTCGAACTTACGGGTTTGGCTTCGCCTGCACTCTACCGAAAATTCGCTCTCCCTAGGAGAGGGTGAATAAGTACCAATAATAAATATTATGTAAAAAAGGATGACTAAAAAGTCATCCTCTTTTACATTTATAAAAGTTTATTTTTTTAATGTTTTTCTGTACCAGTAGTAAACTGCTCTTGCAACTCTGTGAGAACTGTGTCTTACAAGCCCTTCTTTGTTTTCCATAAGTAGTTTTTGCGAAACTACTGTCACACCGATAGGAGCTAAATTTTCCATATCCAATTTTACAGGAACAGAACCGGCTTTTGCATAGTTTTCAGACATGTTTTCCGGCAAAGAATTGTTAACTAAAACTGCATCAATAATTTTTCTTCCACCTGCATGACTTATAAGAGCATTAACGTGGCTTGCAACAGTATAGTCTGTTGTTTCGCCTGGTTGAGTCATTATATTACATACATAAATCTTTTTAGCAGTAGATTCCATAATAGCGTCAACTACTCCGGATACAAGCAAGTTTGGAATAACACTTGTATACAAACTACCAGGTCCTAATATAATTAAATCTGCACTTTGGATAGCTGAAATAACTTCAGGTAAAGCTTCACATACTTCCGGTTGCGTGTAAAGTCTTTTGATTTTTCCGTGTGCTTCAGGAATATTTGATTCACCTTCAATAAACCTTCCGTCTTCTAATTCTGCAGCAAGTTTCATATCGTCCAATGTTGCAGGAAGAACAACTCCACGAATGTTCAATACATTTGAAGATTCTTTAACTGCATTAAACATATTTCCTGTGATAGAACATAATGCCGTTAAGAAAAGGTTACCAAAACTATGCCCTTCAAGGCCTTCACCAGTTTTGAAACGATATTGAAAGAGTTTTGTAATAAGACCTTCATCATCAGCTAAAGCTGCAATACAGTTTCTGATATCGCCGGGAGGCAGGATGCCCATTTCTTCTCGCAAACGGCCGGAACTGCCACCATCATCACCAACAGTAACAACAGCCGTAATATTGTTTGTATATTTTTTAATTCCTTTAAGAAGCATTGAAAGTCCTGTACCACCACCGATTGCAACGATTTTAGCACCTTTATTAAGTTTACTTCTTCTGTATAATTTTTCCAAAATGGAACTGTTACCACTTGTTGAATCCATATCCATTATAGAAAGTGTAGTTTTTTTCCAGCCTTTAAAGAATATAAAACCCCCAATGACAATAAATATTATCGCCAAAATGTTTGACGGTAATACCAAAGCCGTTTTTCTAATCAATTCCATTATCCAATATATGGGGCGAATGTCAGCAATAATAAGAATTCCGAGCATTACAAAAATTGAGCCTAAGAAAAGAAGTGCCAACCATCTTTTTATATTTAAGCCAGGAATTAACCAGCCTACATCTTTTGCTACATTCATACTTTTTTTCAATTCAAACATAATTAATCCACCCATCCTGAAGTTTTCACGTTATTGTAATTTACAGGAGCAGGAGTTATTAAAGCTCTTGCTTCTTTTATCAAATCTATAGAATTTTTATATTTATTTGAGAAGTGAATAGTATCGACTTCAACAAAATTTGTTCCACCTAAATTATTACGAATTTGAGAAGTATGTATTAAATGCTGTACCCTCTTTATTAATTCGTAGTTATTTGTATTATCGTCTTTTGAATAATCAACCGTCAAATCTGCATTATATGTTTTTTCTAACATTAATTCTCTTGCTACATTAATGTTAACAGTTTCTGCAACTTTTTCTGTTATGTCGCCACAAGGAGCAAAGTAAACAAGCCAATCAGAACATTTTTTGACAGCCTTTGCTATAGCACAAGAAAAATCAAAGTTTTCTCCTGCCATTTTATACATAGCGCCGTGTGGTCTAACGTGTTCAATGCTTAGTCCGTAAGCTTTTGCAAATGACATAATAGCACCAACTTGATATACAACAAGTGCTTCAAGTTCATCTTCTTTGAGTTCTACAGGTCTGTAACCAAAACCTTGAATGTCATTAAATCCGATATGTGCGCCTATAGCAACATCTTTTTCTTTTGCTTTTAATAAAGCTTCTTTTATTGTAACAGGATCACCTGCATGAAATCCACATGAAATATTAACAGAACTTACATAGTCTAAGAGTTCAAATTCAACATTATTTTTGTATATCCCGTAACTTTGTGCTAAATCGCAGTTGAAATCAATATTCTTAATTGATTTTCTTTCTAAAGTTTCTTGCATTTTTCTCTCCGAAAATTATCATTTTTATACAAAAAATTATACTACAAAGAATATTTTACAAGCGAGAAATAACAGAATTTTAAGGGATATGAAGTTTTGTAACAATTCAACTCAAAATCCTAAAGTTTTTACTTAAAAATACCGATATACATGGCGTATAAAAGGTTTTAAATTTGACATCATAACCTTAGTACAATTAGTAAGATATAGGACTGGTTCATTATTACATGGGAAATGAAGAATACTCTATACAATTTCATAATGGCAAGAAATTAGATTTAAACAATCTAAAAAGTGGTCTGAATAAAAAAGACATAAATGAAAAATTTCATAGTCTTTTTGATGTTTTAGATTTTGACCAAAACGAAGTATTAACTGCAGATGAACTTCTGCTATTATACAATCTTACTTCATTAAAAGCCGGTGCTGACGGGAAATTATCAGAAAACGAAGAAAAAAGTTTATTTGAATTTTTAGGCATAAATCTTCAAAACAAAACTAATTTATCAGAATTCATACAGAATTTGGATAAAATTAAAGATTCAAAAGAAGGGTATTGCCAAGATGGAACAAGAATTGTTCAAACTACTTATGAGAATGGCAATATAGAAACTTTACTTTTCTATCCTGATGGTGGATTAAAAGTAAGGGAAATGCGCATTTTGGTACAACAGCAGGAAGCTCCTGAATTTATAACTCCTGCATCAAAATACCAAATAACAAAAACCTACTCGGAACGTGCAAAGAAAGATTTACAAGAACAATCTATGGACTGGGTTCTTGAACATGTTAACGAAAATCTTAATATTATTAATGACTTTCAGCAAGGAAAAGGATTTTTAGAAAAATCTGCCGAAGCCATAATGGATGTATTTGGAAAATCTTTAAGTGATATTCAGAAAGATTTAGTTGACCAAAAATATTTTGCAAGACTAACAGATTTGACAAGATACAACGAAGAACTTGGTGGTTCTTTTGACCCTGCCAAATATGAAAAATTTATTGAAACAGACTCAAAATATATGAATGTTCGCTTCTGGAAAAGTCAGACAGATGAGCTTCAAAAAGGAATTCAAGAACTAAAAAAATCAGTCCAGAAAGACAAATTGAGAAAACAAGGAATAAACGTACCAGTTACAGAAGGAGAAAAATCCACAGAAGAACTTTTTGCAGATGTGTTTAACAAATATTGCGCCAATAATACGCAATTTGCTCAACAACTGATGAAAGATATCGCAGGTGATGTTAAAAATCCAAAGGATTTAACATCAGATAAAATGCTTGAAATCATTGATAAATTTGATAAAATATCAAAAAAACTATTAAATGAAGCCTTAAATGGCGAAACATATGAACAACTTGAAAAGCGCTTCCATAGCGAATATAAAAGTTTATATGGAAAAGATGACTACACAGATTATATCCAAAAAAGAATTGGTTCAATTGAAGGAGTCGCAGGGCTTGAAAAAATAGCCATTATCACAATTACTCAAATTATCCTCGGCATCGTTACAGGTGGCGGCAGCGCTGCAGCAGAAGGAGTTGCCGGTGCAGCTATGACAGCAGGAGGAAAAGCAGCAGGTAAAAGTTTAGTTGCCAAAGTTATGGCTAGCCAATCCGTTAAAGAACTTGTTGCAAAATATGGTGAAGCGAAAGTTCTAAAATGGGTACAACAGTCAGGGAAACTCCTTATGCTAACCGGTACGGTTGCCGAAGATATCGGCATCGGATTTATTAACGCTGCTACAAGCGAAAATGGTATAACTTGGGAAAAATCACAAGAACTATTGAAACAAGGTATATCTTCTGCTAAATATATCTACTTTGGAGGATATATTTCAGGCCCGATTGCCACGTTTGTCGGACGTAATATAAAAACGTCAACAGCCGTAGCTGCAGCTTTTAAAAACGGAACAAAAGTTACAAAAGGTGCGATACAAACGACAACAATAAGTGCTGACAAATTCCTTTCTTCTATGCAGTCTAAAGCTGTAAAATATCTTGCCGGAACTGCTTCTCTAACGACTGAAATAGGTGCATTTGCGCTTTTAGACTTGGCAACAGAAGATGTAAGTATAAAAGATGCCTTATCAGGCTCTGCTGATATGCAAATTAAACTAAAAATAATGAACAGGCTTCTTGAAACATTGTTAGGTGGACTGGTGCATAAAATCAGTACAGGTAATGCAACAGCTATGCCAAAACTTGATGCAGAAATAAAAAAAGCTATTAATGATAAAGCATTAAAAAATATGAATGTAGTTGAACGTAAAACTCCTACAGGAACTCTTTATTCTATAGAGGCTGACGGTAAAATTTTATGTTCGGCTAAGGATCCTAATATGCTAGTAATTTCTTTAACTCAATATCTTGCAAGCACCATGGATATGGCTGCAATTGTTCAAGAAATGGAAGAAAGTGAAGCAAAAACAGAGGCAAAAATTAATATTCCAAAAGGAAAATTTGAAGCTCCAAACACAAAATTCGCTGAGACACCCGAAGCTTTTGCATCAATTATTAAAAATAGGGCAACCGATATAAAAATCCTAATGGAAATTAAAGACGATAAAATGTTTTATAGTGAATTATTAAAATTATTTTCAAAAGAAATGGGCTTGGGTAATATTACACCGGAAATAATCTTTGAACCATATCATGCAAATGCTCGTTGTGCCTATTACCAACACGATCATAAAATTCGTATTTATGAAAATAATTTTCCAAAAGATAGAGCATTTGGAACTGCACTTCTTGCACACGAATTAAAACATATGTTGCAATTTAAAGAAATGTTAAAAACTCCTGAAATAGGTTTGAACGGTATAATTGAAGCTCAAACAAAAAATTTAATGTCAGAGAATCCTAAACTTACAAAAGACCAAGCTATTGAAATAGTAACCTCTTGGTATTGTGAAAATGGAGATTTTAAACCACATATATACGATATTTTGCTTGAAGAAGGTTATCCGGAGAATAAAATAAAAGACATGTACGGTCAAATCGCAATGAAACTGCTTGACAATGAGAAACACTATATTGATAAAACAGAAAGTGTGAAAATAGATGGAACTCTAAGAGCATATGAAGAACAGATAAGTGAAGCTCAGGCATACGAAGTTAGTGATGTTGTTGGAACAGAATTTAATCGTTCAATTTTAGACAAAAATGAACCTATAAATACAAGAGAATCTGTTTCACAAGCAAACATAACGCCTAAAACAGAAGTTAAATCTGAAGAAAAAACAGAAGTAAAAACTAATGTTATATCAGAAAATAATAACTCTGAGATTACCACTGGAGATGGCATACATTATGCTACGCAAATAACAGACCCAACCTCAGTAGATGCCCTAATTTTATTAGGCGCATTACATGGGGAATCTGAAATTATGACTCCTGAAATAGCAAAAAGCAGAGGGTATAAAATTCTTGAATCTTCAGCAGGTAAAGCTGATAGAGGGTTAAGATACGCCATATATGAAGGAAATGGGAAAATATTTATTGTCGCAGACGGTTATAACACTGCAGAAGGCAAAGCAGCAACATTAAAAGATTCCCAAAAAGGAGCGCATGATGTTACAAATGCCTACCCTGTACTTAAGGGAACCGGAATGCAACTATATACTTCAGAAGAACAAATAATAGAATTAGAAAAAATATATAAAACTTATTTTAAACAAGCAAAAAATGAAGGTAAACAATTAGTTGTAGCAGGATATTCAATAGGTGGTGCAAGCGTAAAAGAAATTGCTTCAAAATATACAGATGATACCGAAACTAATTTCATAACCTTTAATGCTCATAACAATAATAAAGCACCTATAAATGTTAAATCTTATGTAATTGATGGCGATAAAAAAAGTAATGGGAATAACAGTAGTTCACAAAGTACAAAATTCTCAACATCAGACCAAAATAAACACTCCTTAGATGCTTTTTGGGAAAATATTGAACCAAAATCTGCTGAAGATATGCTTGCTGAAAGAGTTGCAAATGCAAAAAAGGATGATGTTATTGATCTAACTGATTTTGAACAAAAAGAAGATATCTGTGCAAATACATCAAAAGATAATAATTCTAGAAATGTAGAATTACAAACAAAAAGTACTCTTAATCAAAAAATAAAAAATTATATCAAAACAAAGCAGTTTCAAATGTATTTATATAAAAAACATTCAAATCGAAAAGCCGTAAAACTTACAGACAACCAAAAAATATTAATAAACAAGATTTTAGAAAAAAATCCTGATATAGATTTAAGAAATGCTGAAGAATTAATTAGCACTTGGGATTTAAATGATAAAAATTTGGATTTTTATGCATCTATTATAGCTAATTATTGTTCACAAAACAAAAACTACAATATGGCATTAAAAAGCTTGTGCGAAGATATGTATCAAAATACAGAAACACGAGAACGTTTATTTTCTGCATTTTCAGAAGCTCATTTAAGCCAAGAACAAGTTGGTGCGCTTTTACAATTTAGTGGTAATTGGAGCAATGTACGAGAAAATTACGAAAATTGGGATAAATTGATTGCTATAATTCCATCACTTAAAAATACTGATACTAAATGCCTGAGATCAATTGCAGATATAATAAATATTATGGCAAATGATAATAAGGTTGAGGGTACTACTAATTCTATCATATTATTATTAGAAGCTGTTGAAAAATTGCCACAAGAGGTTAAAGATGCCTTTATTAAAAACAATATGGACATAAATGCTCTGGAATATAAATTAAGAATAGGAACAAAACTTAAAGGACATGACATATTAACCGATAAAAAATCACAAAATAATTTTTATAAAGATATTATTTCGCCAAATGCTGATGAAACATTAAAGAATGTGTTAACAAATCTTTCAGAAACAGAACTTTCATTAAAATACACAAGAAACGCATTAATTAATGACTTAAATAATCTATTGAAACAATTACCAAACGAAGAACGACAAATGATATTAAATCAACTAAATATAAACTTGTCCGGAAATGATTTCGATGGCATTATTAAACCTGATAGCATTAATCTTGATAAATTTTCATCTGAAACAAAAATAATTATAACAAAAATTAAAGAAAATATTTATCGATTTATATACGAAAACGACATTAAGGTAAAAGATTCTGATACAGAAGCTTTTTTGAATGAACTAATCAAAGGC
>JAKSUP010000004.1 GCA_024408905.1 bacterium | reverse complement strand
CGTCTTTTAAAATACGATAATAAATATAAAGATATTCCTATAATAATGGTAACTGCTCGTTCTCAGCTTGAAGATAAAATGATTGGTGAAGAAACAGGGGTTAATGAATACATTACAAAACCGTTTGAACTTGACCAGATTGTTAAAAAAGTTGAAGAATATTTAGGCAGCGCAGAAGGATAGTGACCATATATGGAAACAACAATAAATAATAAAACTTTAGAAAAATTAAAATATGAACTTGTAAGAGATGGCATTGTATCTTACGAAACTTTAGAAAAAGCTGAGGAACTTGCTAATGTCCAAAAGATAAATATTGGCCAAGCGTTGATTAATTCCAATATTATCCCTGAAGATACGCTTTTAAAATTTTTGGAATCAAAGCTTCATATTCCTTATGTAAATTTAGAAGACTATTCCCCTGACCCTAAATGTTTTAGTTATGTAGCTTTTGCTGACGCAAGAAGATATAGAATTATTCCTCTTTTCAAGATAGAAGATGTTTTGACTGTTGCAATGGCCGATCCTCTTGATTTGTTTGCAATAGACAAAATCATTGAAACGGCAGAATGTTCTATTGAACCTGTTATAGCCTCAGAAGCGAGTATTACCAAAAAAATAGATGAATATTATAATGTAGCCGATACGGTTGATGATATTACAATTGTTAACTCAGGCGAAAACTTTGATTGGACAGATGAACTTCATAAGGAAGATTCAGGGGAAGAACACATTCCTCGTGTTATTAGAGCAATCTTAAAACAAGCAATCATTGAGGATATACACGAACTTAACTTTGAACAAGTTGAAGAAGGTTTGAAAGTTGTATTTAAACAGAACGGGGAAATTGTGGATAAAGGCACAATTCCTTCAATCCTTAATCCTGCTTTTGTTGCAAAATTAAAAACGCTTTCAAACTTAGATCCTTCTGTTTGTGAAATACCTCAACTCGGGAAATTGTGTTTTAAAGTTGACAAAGCAATGTTTATAGCGTCAATTTCGTCATTCCCAACTATTATGGGCGAAAGAATTTCTTTGAAAATTTACAAGCCGCCATCTAAGTTGGAAAAGATTGTTCCTGACGAAAAGCAAAGAGCATTATTAATGCAAGCAGTAGAAAAACCCGGAATTATCTTGGTTTGTGGTTCTCCTCTTTGTGGTAAAACTCACATAATTTACTCTTTGCTTGTCGAAACAAAAGAAATTAAGCGAAATATAATGACAATAGAATCTATCGCTAAATACGAACTTTTACATATTAACCAATGTGAACTTAATGAGAATATCGGTTTCAATATGGATAAGGCTTTGCGCTTTGTCGAATTTCAATCTCCTGACGTTGTGTATTTAGAAGGCATTAAAACTCGAGAGGCATTTGAATTTTTGTCAGAGCTTTATTACAATGACAAAACTGTTATTACAGAATTTATGGCAAATAACATGACAGATTTAAGACAAAAACTTGCGTTTGAAGATTTTTCAGCATTCAAATCTTTGATATCTTGTCTTGTATTCATCAATTCTCGTGACAGTATAGAAATTTATGACAAAGAAACTTTGCAAAAATATTTGGCATAAAAAAATCCCTCGAACCGTCGAGGGGGTAGTATGTGAATAAAAGTTTGTTGTTGATTGGTTTACCTTACTTTTATGTGGGTAATTTGTTAGCATAATGCTAATATATGATGGAACATCCCTTTTAATTTATATTTCTAACTTTTTAATATACTTGCTAAATTTATCTCTATATTTACCCCCTCCTACATACCGAATTGAGTTCTATAAAAAGTGCTTGAAGCAATTTTTTCGTGGATGTAGTTGGTATCAGAATCTGATGCCAAGTATAAATCTGCAAGTTTATCTAATCTTTTTGTTAATTTTGTTTCAGGATAAGCAACATTTCTTTTCAATCTTGTCCAGCAAGAAGCTTCTTTTTGTGTTGCTGTTGTTTCTTCTTCCATTGTTGCTCTTCTTGCTGTGTGGCAGCTTTCGTGTGCGATTAAACAAGCAATTTGTTCAACCGGTGCGTTTTTGTAGATTGAATTTATAAGAATAACTCTTCTTCCATAAGAATCATAGCTGTTTGTTGCATAAACATTTGACATACCTAAATTGTAAAATTTAATTTTTACTGCATTTTTTTGCATATTTGTAAATACATCATAGTCACCACTTTGTTGTAAAAGATTTAATGCAGCAATAATTTTTGTATCAGTTGAGAAATCAGTAGCATTATAAGCGAATGCTTGACCTATAGATAGAGCTACAAATACGAATACACAAATTAATACGTTTTTCATTATACACATACTCCAAAACTTAAAGTCTTAATATCCAATATGTGTAACGGCTTATTTTTACTAATCTTTAGGGCATTTTTGTGCTTTGTTACATTAGTTAATAAAATTTTACTTAAGGGGGTAATTTTTGATAAAAAACATGTGAATTGTTAAGAAAGCGCTTAACAATTCATGGTGACTTTACATTTCTTAACAATTAAAAAACAAAAAAAGAAGGTGACTACGTCACCCCCCTCTTTTTTAATTATTCAGTATAAAATTATACAGATACTTTCATTGTATTAGCAATGATTTCGTTAAAGCTGTCAGCTTTAAGGCTTGCTCCACCAACCAAAGCACCGTCGATATCTGATTGTGACATTTGTTCTTCGATTGTATTTGGTTTAACAGAACCACCATAAAGAATTCTGATAGAGTCACCTGCTGATGTTGAAGAAACTTCTTTAACAACATTTCTAATCATTGCAATAACTCTGTTTGCTTCAACAGAATCACAAGTTTTACCTGTTCCGATTGCCCAAATTGGTTCATAAGCGATAACTGATTTTGCAACTTCTTCTTCAGACAAACCACTTAATGCAGCTCTGATTTGTGAAGCGATATGTTGGTCAGTTACTCCTGATTCTCTTTGTTCAAGAGTTTCGCCACAACAGATAATAGGAATTAAACCACCTGCTAAAATTGCTTTAGCTTTTTTGTTAATCATTTCATCTGTTTCAGAAAAATATTGTCTTCTTTCAGAGTGACCGATAATAACATAAGAGCAGCCTGCATCTTTTAACATTTCAACAGAAACTTCGCCTGTATATGCGCCAGATGATTCCCAATGACAGTTTTGACCTGCAATAGCAATCTTATCTCCACCACATCCACAATCACAACTAACTGTTTCAACAACATTTAATGAAGTGAAAACAGGAGCAATAACGATTGTTGGCAATTGTGTTGCAGAAAAATCTTTTGTAAAACTTTTGATGCCTTCAAATAATGCTTTTGCATCACTTTGAAGTAAATTCATTTTCCAGTTACCAGCAATAATAGGTTTTCTTGACATAATAATTCTCCTTCTTTTTGTAACATCATTTATACCTGAATGGTAGAATAAACAAGGATTAAAATCAAATAATAATTATTGTATAAAAACTGTCTTTTATTTAAAATAGAATTATGCGAGTACAGCCCATTATTATAAATAGCAATATAAACAGACAGAATCCGAAATTTGGTTGTAATATTTACAAGCCAAATACATTATTACATAAAATAAGTCCGGTAATTTCATATATGGACAAACTTTTTGATAAGTCTGTCACTGTTTCCAGGTTTTGTTGGCATGATAAGAACCCACAGATATCTAAATATATTAAAGAAATTAAAACTAAAGGCTGGCAAAATTCTGAAAATGTTATGTGGGATATAAACAAAGACAATAGACAAAAATATGTAATTATTATGCATGGTCTGAGTCACAACATATCATGTCTACAAGATTTGTATTCAAATATTGTAGAAAAAACAAACTTTGGGATTTTAGCTCCTGAGTATAGTGGTTTGACGTATTCATGTAGGGAAAAAACATATTTAGAACCAAAAAATTTATTAAAAGATGCTAGTGTCGGTTTAGAATATTTACGAAAAAAAGGAATAGAAGACAAAAATATTTATGTATTAGGGCATAGTTTCGGGGGCTTTGTTGCGACAGAATTGGCAGAAAAAAATAAAGATTTAGGTGGATTAATATTAGTATCAACAACTGACACATTTAAACATAGGGCTGAAAGTATTAAAAATGGTTACACAGAATTAGTGCCACCAAAAATAAAAAAAATTATCCAAATCTCTCCTATTGCAAGATTATTTATGACATCAGTGTTTTCAACAAGTAAACATATGAGAAAAGTAAATGTACCGACAGATTTTATTCATTGCGAAAAGGATAATCTTGTAAAAATAAAGAATATTTTTAAACTGGCATTAAAATCTAAGCACTTGGACTCCTTTGTAGTATTAAAAGAAGGTGGCCATAAAATGGATAAAAATAAAATTAATGCTATTGTAGAAATGCTAAACCGTATAAAATGATTATTGATTCATAGCAGCCTTTAGTCTTGCAAGTGAACGAGCTAATGCAGCTTGAGCTCTTTGAGTGTCAATTTCTGCTGCACTTTCAGCAAGTCTGGCTTCAGCACGAGCCTTTGCGTCATTGGCACGAGTAACGTCAATATCACTTCCGTCTTCGCAAACATCTGTTAATATGGTCGCAAAATTGTCTTTAAATTGAAATACACCACCCATGGTGGCAAAATACTTCGCCTTATCTCCATTTTTAGCTTTTGTAACACCAATATCCAAAACAGTTGTTACAGGTACGTGGTCTTTTAAAATACCCATTTGACCTGCAGGTGTTTGGATGGTCAATTCATCCATCTCGCCTTCATATACAACTTTTTCGTGTGTTATAATTTTTAGTTTCACTTTTATTACCTTATTAGCTTAATTTTTACCTGATGTTCCCACGAACTTTAGCTTGGTTTTGTTGGGTTCCACCCAACCTACTATTCTGCTTTAAAAAGTACCCTAGTGCCTTAGCATCTTAGTACCCCTCTCATTTACTTCCTAGCTTAAAGTTTTTGCTTTTTCTATAGCTTCTTCGATTGTACCAACCATATAGAAAGCTTGTTCAGGAAGATCGTCGTGTTTTCCTTCAATAATTTCTTTGAAGCCGCGAATTGTATCTTCAAGTTTTACGTATTTACCTGAAATACCTGAGAATTGTTCTGCTACAAAGAACGGTTGAGATAAGAATCTTTGGATTTTTCTTGCTCTGTTTACGGTTTCTTTATCTTCATCAGACAATTCATCCATACCCAAGATTGCGATAATATCTTGTAATTCTTTGTATTTTTGTAAGATTTCAAGAACTTTTCTTGTAACTTCATAATGTTCTTCACCAATGATATTCGGGTCTAATACTCTTGAGTTTGATGCAAGAGGGTCAACTGCCGGATAAATACCTAATGATGCAATTTGTCTTGAAAGAACTGTTGATGCATCAAGGTGAGAGAATGTTGTTGCAGGAGCCGGGTCAGTCAAGTCGTCTGCAGGAACGTAAATGGCTTGAACTGATGTAATAGAACCATCTTTAGTTGACGTAATACGTTCTTGAAGTTCACCCATTTCTGTTGCAAGCGTAGGTTGATAACCAACGGCAGATGGCATACGGCCTAATAAAGCTGATACCTCTGAACCTGCTTGTGTAAATCTGAATATGTTATCAATAAATAACAAAACATCTTGTTTAGAAAAATCTCTAAAATATTCTGCAGCAGTCAAAGCTGACAAACCGACTCTCATTCTTGCTCCCGGTGGTTCGTTCATTTGACCGTAAATAAGTGCAACTTTATCGATAACGCCTGATTCTTTCATTTCATTCCAAAGGTCGTTACCTTCACGAGTTCTTTTACCAACACCACCGAATACTTATACACCGGAGTGTTCTGATGCTATGTTATGGATAAGTTCCATAATAAGAACGGTTTTACCAACACCTGCACCACCGAACAAACCGATTTTACCACCTTTTTGATATGGTTGAATTAAGTCGATAGCCTTAATACCTGTTTCCAAAATTTCGATTTCGGTATTTTGATCAACCAATTTTGGTGATTCTCTGTGGATTGGTAAGTAATCATTTGTTTCAATCGGTCCCATTTTATCAACAGGTTCACCGATTACGTTAAGAATTCTACCTAAGATAGGTTTACCTACAGGAACTTTGATTGGTTCGCCTGTATTTATAACTTTCATTCCTCTTTTTAAACCGTCAGTTGATGACATTGCAACAGTTCTTACTCTGTTTGAACCAAGCATTTGTTGTACTTCTGCTACAACTACGGTTCCGTTATCACATTCGATTTTTAAAGCGTTATAAATTTCAGGCAATTCGCCTGAAGCAAACTCAACGTCAATAACCGGACCAATAATTTGGGTAATCAAACCCTCATTTTTATTCAAAGTCTCCATATAGTATATACCTCATCTCTCTTCTGGTGCAATTATACTATATAATTCAAAATTTAACAATGATTAAAATAGAGGATTTTTATGGCGTTGTATTAAGTTTTGTAAAAAATTAAGATAAAAACTAAAGTTTATCAAAAAAATGCCGATATATGTATTGTAAAAATAGGATGAAAAATGGATAAACCTTTTTTAAATTTAAGTCAAGATTTTAAATTTACGGATTTTATGAAGATCCTAAATGAGAATAATTTTACGCAAAGGGAAAAATTTAATTTGCAATCAATTTTCAATAGAGTTTCACAAATGGATGGAACAATTGATTCAGACGAATTAAAACAGTTTAATAGCAAAATTGATCAAAATTCAGATGGGAAATTGTCTGATAACGAAATAACATCAAGTTTAAGCAATATTTTTGCAGGTTTTCAAAATTATACAGAAACAGAAATAAAAAAATTTTTCGGTATATTGAAGCTTTATATTAAAACGACAAATGAACAAAATCAAAAATATAAAGAACCAACAGTAAATGAAATAAGATTTGATAAAAATGATAGAGCAGGATGCAAGTTTTGTGAACAATGGTTAGAAGAAGATGCATATGGCAGTCAAACTTTTGAAGAATGGATGAAAAACAATAGCTACGAATATGATCAAAAAGCGATTGCTGATATGCTAAAAAAAATTAATAAAATAATTCTAAGTAAAAGTGAAACAATGTGCTCTAAAGCTGTGACAGATACTTTACAAAACACTTTTGTAAAAAGAAGTGAGGTCCAGTATTTATTATCAAACGGCGAAACTGTTGAAAATGAGTTGGAAAGTGATATTGTTAGCGAAATAGTAGAGACACATAACGAAAGACTATTTCATGGTGAACGGCAGCGTTATGCATATAATAATGCATCAGAATATGCTAATAATCCAAATTTCAAGGAAGTCCCGTATAATATAGTTAAGAGTATGGACTTAAGAAAAGATTTACCGGAAGGATGTATCATAGTCTATGATGCCGGATATAAAGATGATGTGGAACCACACAAATATGGTCATATTGGTATCAGCGATGGCAAAGGGCATGATTTGAGCTTTGTGAAAGCTAATATTGTTACTGACCATCAAGAAGATCATATAAGAATTTTTGTTCCAATTATTCCTGATACTAAACAGGCATAATTATTTAACTTAATTCTCCTGCGCATTTTCCTTTTTTGAGCATTTCTATCAAAGGTTCCAAATATTGTTCTTCGTTTTCGCAATTATTTTTTAAAGAATCGAAAGCTATATTTGATAACTCTTTACAAATATCAAGAATTGGTACTTTTTTAATTTTTGAATGAATAGCATTTTTTGCGACATTATATCGGAGTTCTTTTATCTCTTGTTCGCTAAATTTGTTTAGAATAGTTTCGGCTTCTTCCATTGCATTTTTTGAATACATAATACCTTTATACATTGCAGGGATTGAATATTCTAACCCTCCTCCGACACAATCATGGTTTCTGATTTCGATATAATTTCTTAAACGAACTTCCGGAAAATATAAATTTGAATGAAGTTTCCAATCTTCAAGTGTAGGATAAAATCCTTCAAATCCTTTTTTCATAAATTGTCTGAAAGTTAATCGACCATTAAGGTTAATCGGAATGTTATTTCTATTTATAAAAATCATTGGAGTATCCAAGAGAAAATCTATATAATCTTTGAAAGTCATATTTTTCTTAAACTTTGTTGCAAAACCACAGCGTTCATTGTCTGTATTTAACCAAGCCAATGCCCTAAAAGATTTGTAACCTGTGTCGACACCACCACGGATAGACGAATTAGCGTACATAGCTGTCATAAACGGCATCATCATATTTGCGAGCCTGAATTTTCGCATAGCATCTTCTTCTGATTTATAGTCAATGCCAATTTGTATTCCGGCAGTTTCTCTCATCATAACGTCAGACAAAATCCCCCACAAATAATTTGCCATAATATGATATCGCCTTTTGGGGATTAGTTTTATATTTTTGTACGTTGTATTTGGCGATACCCCAACATTTAAAAGTTCGATTTCAAATTCTTCTAAAATCGGCTCCAAAGCCTTATCTATTGATTCAATTTTTTCTTTCAAATCTACAATATATTTTTCGGGTTCCAAGCTTAATTCAAATTGGCAACCGGGTTCAAGGGTAATTGTATCATGGAGTTTTTTTAAACCGATAATGTTATTATCATCTAAAATGTAATCCCAATTATCGACTTTAGCGAATTCTCTTAACAGTTCACAAATGCCAAATTCTCCTTCATAAGGGACTTGCGAGTTATCATATTGGGAAATCGGAATTCTTTCATATTCCATTCCGATTTTTTGTTCAGTTTTACATCCAAGCACAAAATCATCAATCAGTTGGTTATACTCTATACGTTCCTCTGATTTTATTTCACAATAATTCACGATAAACTCCTACCTCTATTATATGATAAATACAAGATAAAAATACAACGAAACATTACTTTTAACATTTAGCTATTTGTATTATTATGGATGGTATGATGGATTATTTTGAACGGGCCAAATACTTTAGAACAAAAAAAAGACTGGGTCAGAATTTTTTGATAAATGCTGATGTAATATCTGATATTATTGATTTTGCAGATATAAAACCTGATGATGTTATTCTTGAAATAGGTCCGGGGGTCGGATTTGTGACAGAACAATTGGTTAAGCATGCCCAAAAAGTTATTGCAGTTGAGCTTGATGAAGAAGCAATTAAAGTTTTGGAAAAGCTCGAATGTGACAATCTTGAGCTTATTCATCAGGATATATTAAAAACGGACATTTCTGCATTGTCTGACAAAAACATAAAAGTTGTTGCGAACATTCCGTATTATATAACTTCTCCAATCATAGCGCACCTTTTAGGTGAAATTGATGATTTGGCAAACAAAAACAGGGATAAAATAACAGATATAATTTTGATGGTGCAGGAAGAAGTTGCAAGAAGAATTGTTGCAACAGAAAACAGTCCTTCTAAACAATACGGACTTTTAACAATACTTTCTCAATTTTGGGCAGATTGTTCTATTATAAGACTTGTTGGCAGAAAATCATTTTATCCTGCACCAAAAGTTAATTCAGCTCTAGTTTCATTAAAGGTTAGAAAAGAGCCGTTATTAAAACTAACTGACTATACACATTTTAGAAAAACAATCAAAGGAGCTTTTGCTCAACGCAGAAAAACTTTGAAAAATTGCCTTGTTCAAGCAGGTTTTTCAAAAGAAAAAGTTCAAAATGCAATTTCTAAAATGAATTTAGACGAAAATATACGAGCAGAAAAACTTTCAATACGGCAATTGGGAGAGTTGTCCGAATTATTACAATAATTCTTGATAAATTTTATTGTATTTTTCTAAGGTTTTAAAGCTCCAGCCGGAATCGTGTGTAAGGCAGTTTTTTATTAATAAATTCCATCCGGAACGATTATTTTGATATATGTTCAAAGCTTTCAAGACAGGAGTCATGAATAATTCGTTTGTATCGTTTTCTGTTAAAAGGTTTTTTGTTGTTTTAAATCCACAACCGTATGTCATGTCATCAAAAATATCAGGAATTGTGTCGTTTAAAATGCCGGATTTTGCGACAATCGGCACGCAACCATAGTGCATTGCAATAAAATGTTCAACAGAAGTTGTATTAATTCTTGTTGGGATTAAAATCATATCCGAACCGGCCAAAAATTTTGGCAGGTTAATATTACCGTCAATAAACACCCACCTGCCGTTTAAGTATTTGTTTTCTTGTAGGAAATCAACCCATTTACGTATAAAATCTGATTTTAATCCGTTTGGTATATTGATAATTACTTGAATATTTTTGTGCATTTCAAACAATTTTAAAATTGTATTAAATAAAATATCGACACCATTAGGGAAAATATCAGAAGAAGGATTTGCAAAAAATAAAGGTGCATCATAGAAAGAGTCAAGATTGCCGATAATTTTTACATCTGAGTCCTTAAATAATGTAACATCAATAAAGTTTGATTTAATTCTTTCTGAACCGAATTCTTTTAATAATGTTATTTTATTTTTATTGCGTTCTTGTCTGAAATTTTCGCTGTTGAATTCTTCATAAATTTGTCTGGTTTCTTCTCTGTGATAATTTTCTATATCAATTCCGTATGATAAATAAGCGCTTCTTTCTTTGCTTTTTTGTAAAAGAGAATACATTTTCCCTGATAGTTTTTCATTTTCAAAAACTTCTTTATAATATGTTTTTGATGCTGTTGCCCAGAAATCGGCTTTTTTTATTGAATAGAACATTGGATTATAGTGTTTTTCTCCTGTATAGAAAACTTGAGGGAAAAGCTGAATTGTGCGCTCATTAAGTTGGTTGAATATAGTGTTTTCTTCTATATCCTCTCCTTTGTCCACGTATTTTCTAAATTTATAATAATTCATATAAATAAACTTAAAACAATCTTTAATCTGATGAAGGCGTTGAGTTGTGTGAAGATTGAAAAGTTTAGCGATGCATTTTTTTACGGCTCCGTCTTGGCAAATTCTTGTCATTGTTTGCTTATCAGCCAAATTTATAGCAGCCCAAAACGGTTCTATTTTTGTAATATCGGCTTGAGTAAAATCTTTTATAATTTGCAGAACTTTAGTCTTGTAAAAGAATGTATTTTCGAACTCGCATCCCAGATAAAACGGTATATTTTCAGCATGTACAATATCAGGTTTAAAATCTTTTAAAAATTTTATACATAACCTTACAGCTTTCATAAAAGGTGCTAAATTATGTATTTTTGCTATTTCTGAGCTTTCTTTATAGAAAGAAAAAGTTGGAGAATACAAGCCGTATACAACTATATGTTCATTATTTGACGGGAATTTGTATAATTGAGCTTTTGTCATTCTGTTTTGTACAAAAAAATCAAATTCAATTCCGGTTTTTTCGAGCGTATAATTTCTGTTTTCAACAGAATATGATATTTTTTTTGTTGGTTTAAATTCTTCTTTGTTCAAGTTTATGAGAGGAATTAAAACCCGAATTTCGTTATCCGGATATTGTTTACGCATTTGCGAAATATAATCCAACGGTGATGCTTCTTTAGCGGAGTTTGGGGTGTATTTGGGGCAATCAAGTGTTAAATACAAAATATTTGTAAAATTTTTCTGCAATTTTTCTCTAACAAGATGTGATGCTTTTTTACGCAAAAGCTTAATATTTACTTTTAATTCTCGTAAAAGGTTGTGTGACTTAATATTGTCACTAGAATTTTCTATTACATCATTAAAATCATTTAGAGTATCACCGTAAATAGTATCAATATTTTCTGAATGTGATACAGTTGAATATTTTTCTTGTTTGTCATTCCCCATAACGCAATTTTAATCTAGCCAACGACAAATGTAAAGAGGGCGTATTGTCTATAAAGCTATTTTTCTATATCTTGCAAATACTGATTTGGCAAATTCTTGTATGAAATCACTTCGGGCATGGTTTGGGTTTACTAATAACTTAGCTTTATTAATTACAAAATCTTTAAATAATTTGCTGTTCAAAATCTCTTCAGGTTTTAGACCATCTACAGAGGATACGAAAGATTTGAATAATTTATCAAGTTGCACAAGTTTTTCTTCCCCAAGCTTAGTGGCTTTATCAAGTTCTTCAAACACAAAATCAAGCATTGTGATAATTTCTTCTTTTGCTTCATTACATTGAGATTTTAATATTGTTCCGTTTTCAAAAAGAAACTTATTTCCGTTTGAATCAACAACGTATGCAGCACGTTCATTTTTAACAATTCCATAAATTAAATCATTATTGCTGAAAGGGTATTCTTCGGTTAAAAATTCCGGATGGTTTTTCTTTAAGTATTCGATTTCCGGAGCAGTGCTATAGACATGTATAGGAATTGGGTGATTGTGTACGGAAATACTTGCAGTATCATTTATTCCTTCGCATTTAAAGTTATCGCCTTTAAAATATCCTATGATGTCACCATCGTCATTTAAGTAATATAAATTTTCTTCTTTTTCATTTTTTATTTTGTTCATAATTTTATTTGAAACAAGCTGAATGTATCTGTCTTTTACAATATAATCCACTTTTTCTTGTTGTGACATTTTGTGCCAGTTTTTTGGTAAAAAATTAAAGCCTTTAGTTTTTTCAAAATCTTTGATAAACCATTCCGGCTCGGATAGAGTGCAAGGCTTATTTGAAAGTCTTTTATAAGGTGTAATTGTCTTTGTTATTTCATTTGGCATGTTTTCGTCGAAAACTTTTTTGCCATATTTATCTATATCTGATTGTTGTTTTTTCAAATATTTTGATTGGTTACAAAAAGAGACACCTATTGAATTTGCTTTATAATAAATCGGATTTATCATTTGAGTAAAACTTTCTGTACAACTGAAAAGTATTTTCAATTCTTATAAAAATGTAAAACCTCAAAATTTATTAATTTGCTACCTTTTTGTATGTTACAAAATATTAATTGATAGGTTATTTTTAGTTTTTCTCTTTTTAATTTTGAGATAAAATTTGTAATAATAGCATATAAAAGGAGAAGCTTTTTATGAGCATGATAATTGTAGCGTTACTTTTAAGTATGGTTTTATGTTTGCTATTTGGCGTACCATATATTGAATTCTTGAAAAAGAAAACCATTGGGCAATATATTCTTGATGTAGCACCGGAAGCTCATGCCAAAAAAGCCGGCACTCCGACAACAGGTGGTGTATTTATTATTTTAGCCATAATTATATCTTCCATAATTACTATTACAATGGCAGAAAAAATGGATAATTTGGCTTTTGTAATTTTGATAACTCTTGTCTTTATGGCGCTTGCAGGGTTTCAGGATGACTATTTAAAACTGAAAGGTCGCGAAAACAGAGGGATGAGTCCTAGGGGGAAATTATTAAGACAAATTTTAATTGCGCTTATTCCGTCTTTATATGCTATGCATGAATACGGTACCGTTTTGACCTTGGGTTCTTTAAGTTTTGATATCGGTTATTTGTATCCTTTATTAGGGGTGTTTATTGTGACAGGTGCATCAAATGCTTATAATTTGACTGACGGATTGGATGGTCTGGCTGCGTCAGTTGGTATTCCTGCGTTTTGTGCTTGTGGAATAATTTCATATATGAGTGGACACAATGTTGTTGCAATAGTTTGTGCTACGGTTATCGGCGCATCAATTGGTTTTTTGAGATATAACAAACCAAAGGCTCAAGTTTTTATGGGCGATACAGGTTCTTTAGCTTTGGGTGGACTTTTGGGGACTTTGGCAATTTTAGGGAAATGCGAAATTTTACTTGCAATTTTTGCCGGAGTATTTGTAATGGAAACTTTGTCTGTAATTATACAAGTTACAAGTTTTAAACTTACCGGTAAAAGAGTTTTCAAAATGTCACCGATTCATCACCATTTCGAACTTTCAGGTCATTCTGAAAAAAGAATTGTAGTAGAATTTGCATTAGCATCTTTAGTGCTTAGCATTATTTCAATTGCTTTGCACTGTATCATATAGTTTTTGTAATAACTAAATTATTGCTAGCTATATTTTTACGTGATATAATTTCGTTATGGAAAATGTTAATGAGGAAGAGGTCAAAAATCCTCTCGGAAAAGAGAAGGCTAAAAAAAGTATTCCTGCTCAAGCAAGACTTGTTATAGGCGGCTTGATATTAAGTACGCTGTTCTTAGCAGGAGTTGCTTACTTTGCTATGTGGAGTATTGGAAACAATATGAACTCTGCATACCATGAATTTGGTCAAGTTATTGCTAAAACATTTGCCGTTCAGGGTGTAGAACTCACAAAAGAAGTTCCACAATTGGCCAAATATGACACTTTACGTTCAAATACAGTCCCTATTCTGAAAAATAATACAGATATCGCATATGTAATTTTTAAAGATGCTAAAGGAAAAATTGTATATTCTTCACGTGATGATTATCCTGACAGACAAGAAAAAATATTGGCAAATTCACCGTTGCAAGTAGGCTCAAATATCGTAGGTTCTGTCGATATCGGACTATCCGGAAGTATAATAGATAAAGTTTCAGCTACATCAAAGGCTTCTATAGCGCTAGTTTTCTTACTCGCGTGGCTTGTAATTGTCGGAATTGTAGTCATGAATTCATCAATAATCACTTCTCAATTACGCAAGCTTTATCAAGGTGTTAAGAAAATATCTTCAGGAGAATTCGGCTATAAACTTGATAGTAAAGGGCTTGATAAAGAAGTTAAAGAACTTTATGGTGCGTTCAATGATATGTCAGAAAAGTTAAGCAGGTATAATGAACAAACAATCGAAAGCTTAACTTTTGAAAGAAACAAACTTGAATCTGTTTTGATGAGTATTGTAAACGGTGTTGTTGTTTGTGATAACCATGACAAAGTAATTATGGTTAATAACCACGCTAAAAAACTTCTTGAAGTAAACGAAGAAGATATAGTCGGAACACAAATTCAACAATTTTGCGATTCTTCAGGCGAATTATGTTTTAGCGAAAAAATTGCGCAATTCAAAGACACACCAATTGAAGAAGACGGCGCACCGACTCCATTCAATATCGAAATTGATAAACGTATTATTAAGTGCCTGATTTCTCCTATGTTTACAAGGTCAAATGCTTATGTCGGTTATATTATTGTCTTAATTGATGTTACAAAAGACGTTGAAATGGATCAATTGCGTTCTCACTTCATTTCAAACGTATCTCACGAACTTAGAACTCCTGTTACAGTTTTAAGAAGTTATATAGATACTTTGTACAGCTTCGGAAACGACTTTGATTTCAATACACAAAGAGAATTCATAGGAGTAATGAATCAAGAAATAATAAGACTTAATAGAATGGTTAATGATATTCTTGATTTCTCTCGTTATGAAGCTAATAATGTAAGATTAGAAAAATCAAAACAAAATGTTATGGAAATTGTTGAAGATTGTGTAAATCAAGTTCAAGTTCTTGCAAAAGAACACGATTTAACAATTTCTATTATGAAAGAGCCTGATTTACCTGAAATCTTCTTAAATATAGACAGTATTTCAAGAGCATTTATGAATATTTTATCCAATGCAATAAAATATTCACCTGACGGAAAACGTATTAAAGTTAGAGCAGAGCGTTCAAGAGATGGTGAATATGTGGAATTGAGCGTTGAAGATCAAGGCCCCGGTATCCCTGAAAAATATCAAAAGAAAATTTTTGACAGATTTTTCCGTGTTGAAAATGATACCCATACGGTTAAAGGTACCGGACTTGGATTACATTTGGTAAAAGTTACAGTAGAAAAACACCATAATGGACAAGTTTTTGTTAATTCTAAAGAAGGCGAAGGTTCTACATTTGGCTTCAGACTTCCAATCAATCCTCCACCTGAAGAAATTGAAGAATATATCCCTAAAAATATGCTTCCTGCTGAAAGCGAAGCTTAGAGGTGTTGAGTTTGGAATATAATAAAACAATTGAAATGTTGACCTCTAAAGGAATGTTTCATATTGATTTGGGGTTGGGTAGGATTAAGTCTGTTTTGGAGTCTTTTGATAATCCTCAGGACAAACTCAAATGTATTCATGTTGCAGGTACAAACGGCAAAGGTTCTGTTTGTGCGATGTTAGATTCTATATTACGCGAATCGGGTGTAAAAACAGGACTTTACACAAGTCCACATATTTTTGAATATACAGAACGTATAAAAATAAACGGAACAGACATTTCTAAAGAAGATTTTTCTAAATATTTTGAAAAAGTTTTTTTGAAATCCAAAGAACTTAATATTTCGCTTACGGAATTTGAAATCCTTACAGCTATGATGTTTTTGTATTTTTATGATAACGATGTTGAAATTGTTATCCTAGAAACCGGCTTGGGTGGAAGGTTTGATGCGACAAATATTATAGAAAAAAACTTGTGTTCAATTATTACTCAGATTGATCTTGATCATACGGATAAACTCGGTGATACAAAAGAAAAAATAGCTTTTGAAAAAGCAGGAATTATTAAACCGAATTGTCCCGTTGTAACTTCTATGGGGTATGAAGTTATTAAAGATAAGGCAGATGAACTCAATTCTTTATTAATTTTCACTTCATCTTTTGTAGAACAAAGTTTCATTGAAAATTTATCCCTAAAAGGTTTACACCAAAGAGAAAATTTGGCACTTGTTTTGAGTGCTATAAATTATTTATTCTCAAATATTGATGAAAAAACAATAAAAACAGGTTTAAATAAAGTCAAAAATCCTTGCCGATTTGAATATTTTGAAGATAAAAATTTAATTGTGGATGCATCTCACAATCCAAACGGAGTAGAAGCATTAAGAAACAATCTTGACTACTATTTCCCAAACCAAAATCGTCGTTTCGTGTTTGGGTGTTTGAGAAGAAAAGATTACAAAAAAATGATGAAAATCCTTTTTAGAAAAGGTGACGAAATATACCTAAATGAATTTGATTATCCTGATAGCTGCACTTATGAAGAATTATCAAAAAATTGTCTATATAATTCTAAAAAATATTCTTCAGAAACTAATTTACTCCCGGATAAACTTAATATAATTTGTGGCTCTTTTTATATGATTAGTAAGATGAATATACTTTAAACCTCGGTTTATGGTATATTATAACTAATAAGAAAAGGAGTTTTATTATGAAACAGGAATTAATTTTTTTAGGGCCTCCGGCATGTGGCAAGGGCACTCAAACAAACAAATTATCAGAATATTTAGGTTTTCCTCATATTGATACGGGGTCACTTTTAAGAGCAGAAATTGCAAAAGAAACAGAAGAAGGGAAGATTGCAAAATTTCATATTGATCAAGGGCATCTTGTTCCTGTGGATTTGGTTGCAACAATTATCGGGAAAAAACTTGCCGAAGATGATTGCAAAAACGGTTATGTGCTTGACGGATATCCAAGAAGTCTTGAACAGGCTGAAAAACTAGATATTATAAATAAAAATGTTGACGGAGATAGAGAAGTTTCTTTTAAAGCAATTTATTTTGATATTGATACCGAAAGTTTGATTGAACGTATTGTAAATCGTCAATCTTGCCCAAAATGTGGTGAAATATATAACAAAAAGTTTAAGCCTTCAAAAGTCGAAAATATTTGTGATAAATGTGGTGTTGAACTTAAAACAAGAGCTGATGATAATGAAGAAATAGCTCGTGAAAGGTTTAACACTTATTTTGAACAAACTGCGCCTCTTGTAGAATTTTATGAAAAAAGAGGTATGCTCTATAGAATAAACGCAAATGGTTCAATTGAAGAAGTCTGGGAAAGACTTTTGGCTGCTGTAAAAGCTTAAAATGGATATTTTCATTATAAAAATTGAAGAAGATATAGATTGTTTGAGTTTTAAAAAGAAAGATTATTCAAACACTAAAAAACTCAAAGCCCATTGTTTTGCTTATTTTACACTGGATAAAATTTTGAAAGAAAAATATGGGGTAAATGATAGGACAATTGTATTTGAAAATGGCAAACCGTTTTTGAAAAATAAAGAAAAACAGTTCTCTATCAGTCATTCAGGAGAGTATGTTGCCCTATGTTTTTCTGATAATAACTGTGGGATTGATATTGAAAAAATAATACCAAGAGATTTTGAAAAAATTTCAAAAAAAATGGGTTTTTCTTCTCAAAACTTAGAAGATTTTTATAAACATTGGACGAAATATGAAGCAAGTTATAAGCTAAATTCTCAATCCCAAAAAGAAACAAGTTATAAATATAATAACTATATTTTAACTGCTGTAAGCACAAATCTAAAAGAAGAATTCAAGTTTTTCTAGTACAACAAAATATATATTTTGTTGTGTTTAAAAAATTCATATAATTCTACTATT
>JAKSUP010000039.1 GCA_024408905.1 bacterium | reverse complement strand
TATGCTTTAGCATACCAAAATTATATTTTTATTTCGGCAGACTAAAGTTTATCCAACCAACAAATATAATTTGAGAAAGACAAAAAAAAGACTTCAGGGGGTCGTTTTTTGTCTTAATACACCAGAATCATACAAAAGGTCCATAGAAAGAGTTAAGATTTTTGGTATAATCGATATTGAGAACTATGATGAAGATAAGATACGCAAATACATATACATACAAGCTATATAAAATTTTTTCAAAGCAGTTTGAAGAGTTTGCGTCTACTCTTGGTCGTATTATGTTATATGCCTTTGAACTTATCAAAGGACTCAAAAAATTTAACACTTCGATAAAAGAAATTTTTGAGCAGAGTTCACGTTTTGGTGTGTCATCATTACCGATAACACTTTCAATAGTTTGTATGACATCAATCATTGTGTCTATGCAAGTTGCCGGAGAGATGGTTAAACACGGGGGTGGTAACTTTATCGGAATGTTAATGGCGATTTTGATTGTGCGTGAAGTCGGTGTTATTATGTCAGGATTTGCAATAATTTCAATGATAGGTTCGTCACTTGCTTCTGAAATAGCAACAATGAAGGTGACTGAGCAAATTGATGCTATACAGGTGTTGCATGTAAATCCGGTCAGATATCTTTTTACCCCGAGAGTAATAGCAGGTGTTGTTATGATGCCAATAGTTGTTATTGTAGCATCATTATTCGGTGTTGTTGGTGGTGGAATAGCTGCTAATGTGGTTTCAGGGCTATCGTTTAAATCATACTTTACTTCTGTTTGGTTTGGTTTAAGCATGCACGATATAAATGTATGTATACTAAAAGCAATTGCATTTGGTTTTGCAATTACTCTTATAAGTTGTTCATGTGGTATGGAAGCAAAAGATGGTGCAAAAGGAGTCGGGATTGCTACAACAAAAGCTGTTGTTTGGTCTTTTGTTGCGATAGTAATTCTTGATTTGATTTTTGCAGCAATATATTTCTACTAAAAACAAGAAAGAAAGATAATTATGGCAATAGAAGTAAAAAATCTTGTAAAATCATTCGACAAAAAGACAATAATTGATAATATATCATTCAAGGTAAATGACGGAGAAATTTTGTCTGTTGTCGGGTTTTCCGGTTCAGGAAAAAGTACGGTTTTAAAATTGATAAGTGGTTTATTAGAAAAAGATTCGGGTGAAATTATTACAACAGGTGGTGATGTTGCAATGGTATTCCAATATTCTGCACTGTTCGACTCTTTAAATGTCTTTGATAATATTTCTTTTGCCCTGCAAGAAAGAAAAGAATTAAGAAATAAATATACTCAAAAAGATTTGGAAAAAATTGTTGCAGAAAAGCTTGAACTTGTAGGGCTTTCAGGGATTGAACGCAAATTCCCTGCAGAACTCTCAGGTGGTATGCAAAAGCGTGTAAGTTTCGCCCGTGCAATTGTAACAGAACCAAAAATTATTTTATATGATGAACCGACAGCAGGTTTAGATCCAATATCTTCAACGCTTATCGAGGATTATATTGTAAGACTTAAAAACGAAACAAATGCAGCATCCATTGTAGTTACTCACCAAATGTCAACGATTAGAAGGACCTCGGACAAGGTACTTATGTTGTATAATGGTAAAGCTGTGTTTGAAGGAACACCTGACGAATTGTGTCGGGAAGAAACAGAATATACAAAACAGTTTGTAAATGCGACCATAGAAGGTCCAATGAAAATGAATTAAAAAATAGAGGTTAGATAAAATGAGACTTTCATCATCATTAAAAGTAGGAATTTTAACATTAGTAGCTCTTTCAATACTTATGTTTACAGTATTGTGGGTAAAAGGACGTTCTTTTTCTTCAGCAGAGAGAATTGAGGTTCAATTTAAAGATGTAAACGGTATGCGTGCCGGTTCAGGTGTCCAAATGATGGGCTTGAGAGTCGGTCAAGTTGAAGAAATTACGCCTGTTATTGAAAATGAATCAAGTTATGTTAAGTTAAAATTCGTTATAACAGAACCGGGAATTGAAATTCCAAAAGCATCAATGATTTCTATTCAACAATCAGGGCTTATTGGAGAACAATTCTTGGAAATTACTCCTCCTAAAATTCGTTCAGTCTACATTCCTGTAATTAGTAATGAATTATTACCAATTGATGCTAATGTTCAGATTAAATTGGATGAAAAATATTATGATGTTGGAAAAGTTAGAAAATCACAGATTATGAGTTCAAAACTGATTCCGGACGCTTTGAGGGATACAGTTGCTACAAATTACACATACAAGGTTGATTACTTTATAAATTTACCGGGATTAATTTTGCCTGAATTTATGACAGGTAAAATAATAACAGAAAACGGTGAGAAAAAATTGCGTGTAGCACCTTTGGATAACACACCGTTGCCTTATCCGACTCAAACTTCCCCATATACGATAGTTGAACCTATGCGTATAGCTAAGTTTATGGATTTACAATACAAGGCTGCAGAAGGTTTGACTGAAACAAATAAGGCAATTAATGAGTTGTTAAATGATGAAACTATAAATGAGTTGAAGGCTACTGTTAAAAACTTTAGAACCCTTACAGCTCAAGCTACTACGACATTACAGAAAACAGAAATTTTGATAGACAAATCTAAGAATGATATTGATGCAATGATGTTCTTGTTGACTGATGCAACAAACAACTTTAATAAACTTGCAACAAACTTGAATGGTATTATTGGCGACGAGAAATTCAAACCTACATTGTATGAAACAGCAGAGGCTATATCTTCATTGTCTAAACAATTAACACCAATTGTCGGTGCTGTTAAAGCAGAAGAATTTGCTGAAGACTTGAATGCAACGATGAAGAATTTGAATGAAATAACAGCATCTGTAAATCAAATGACAAATGATGAAGAACTTAAAAAGAAAATTATTAATTCTATTGATAACTTGAATGTAACAATGTGCGAAGTGTCTTCTGCCCTTGAAACAATCAATGGTGTAAACGGCGATAAAGAAGGTTTGAAACAAATTGTTAATGACACATCAGTTACAGTTCACAACTTAAAGAAATTCTCAGAAAAATTGAATAAGAGATTCTTACTGTTCAGATTGATGTTCTAGATAATAAATTCAACTAAAAAGAGGGTGACTTTTTAGTCATCCTCTTTTTTATTAGAATGTAAAATTAAATAAATCTTTAAGCTCAATTTCCAAGGCATTTGCAAGAATTTTCATTGTATGAATTGTTACGTTAGCTTCACCACGTTCAATTTGACCAATGTAGTTAAAATTCATGTCCACTATTTCTGCAAGTTTCATTTGCGAAAATTTTTTTGACTTTCTTACATAAGCCAGTTTAGCACCGAATTTTTTTTCTAAATCTTTATTTATATCCAAAATAAAAGTATAGCCTTTGTACTAGCCTATTTCTAATTGCTAACAACATGTATTTCATAGCTAATAACCATTAAGATATGTAACAATTTTGTCAAAAAGTATAAAGTTTGAAAAAAATATGCCGTTATAAATAGAGGATAAATTGTATGAATTGATATTTAAGGAGCGAAAATTTATGATAATAAACAATATTATTTATAAAAATAAAAGTCAGAACTCTGATGCGAATTATAAAAATCATAAAAGATTAAGAAATGTAAAGATTTGTACAAAAACATTAAAGTTTTTTAAAAATGTGCCGTTAACCATGACACGGACAGGGGATATAACATTTACACCAAGGGGAAAAGATAAAACAGCTTTAGATATTTATTTTGTGCTGTTTACAAGTAAATCAACTGTTATAAATAGCAAACAAGTACAACCAACATTATTACACCAGCGAAATATAAAGGGGGGAAATTATGACTTCATTTAATTTGGGGAAAAATGGCCATTTAGGCTCAATTGATTTTTCAAAAATCAAAAGTGGTATGACAAAAGCAGAGATTACAAAAAATGACACAACTTTAAAATCAGTTTTTGATTTTTTAGACAAAAATGGAGATGAAAAGCTTGATAGAAATGAAATTGGGATTTTAGTCGATCTTTTAACTGCAAGTGACAAAAATGCTGATGGTATTTTAAGCGAGAATGAAGTTAGAAAGATTGTTGATGATGACAATAAAAAATTAGGCAAAGATTGTGGAAAAGCATTATTGAATCTTTTAAACAACTTAATGGAAAATGCTAAGGCTGAAAAAATTGTACACGTTGAAACAAAAGATGATGATGAAGTTATAACATATGAAGATGGCACAGTTGAAACAGTTCATTCAGATGGTTCACGTACTATCACAGAAGTAGCAGAAGATATAACTATTACTACAGAACTTGATAATGACGGTAATACAACAAAACAAACTAAAAAAGAACAGGATAAAGAAACGGTTACTGAATTCCAAAATGGTCAAAAAGCAAAACAAGTAATTACAAAAGGTAATGAAACTTATGTTATAAAATACGAAGATGGTAAACCAAGTTCAATGGTAGTTACTGATAGCGAAAGTGGTGCTGTTGATAGTTATGAATACAATGAAAATACTCAAGAATTTGAGTTAAAAAAATCTGTATGTAATGGTACTGAGACTGTTTATGATGGTAACAAAGAAACTTCTACACGCACAGAAGGTAATAAAAACTACAAAACGGTTGTTGTAAATGGAGAAGTTCAACTGGTAGAAATTAATGAAACTTTAGATAATGGTTCCGTAAAAAAATCAAAAACAGAATATGTTGATGAGGAAAATTATACAACTACAATATCAGTTGATGGTAAAAAACAATCCGTAACAAAAACAACACCAAACGGTAGCAATACAGTTTGCTATGATGAAGAAGGTTATATTACAGGTGTAATCGTACAAAATGGTGAAAGCATTGCTGCTATTGCTAAAAAATTTGGTTGTGAAGCAGCCGATATAGTTAAGGCAAACGCAGGTAAGGTTAAAGGTAAATATCCAAACGCTTATTTTCTTGTAGGTGAAGAAATCAGAATTCCTGATATGGACGTAGATAAATTTATTGAAATTAATTCTACAAGAAAAAGTTCTGCAGAAGCAAAACAAGGTTATGCTGACTATATAGCAAGACAAGAAGCTGCAAAAGCAGCACAGAAGGCAGAAGCAGAAGCAACAAGGGAAGCCGAAGAAACTAAAAAGCAAAGAGAAGAAAAGGAACGAAACAGAGCCAATGCAACAGCACTTGCGAATGAATTTTATGATATAGCAGATAATAATCACGGAAATAAAAGTGTTCAAAAAATGAGCGAATTTATTTCTCAAAGACTTAATACTTCAAATATTGTGGAATTTCTGGATGCTTATGATAGAGAAGGAAAGCACAATGATAGTTCTATTATATTTACAATATGCGACGAAATCGGTGCAAGCAAAGAAAACAGAAAAGCTGTATTAACTCAATTATTAAATTTATTAATACTTGCCGCAAAGAATGCAGGAGTAGATAGCCAAACTATTGAAGGTATTAAAGCTGACTTTATAGATTCTATGAATAAGGAATTCAATAAAGCAATTGGCAAAGTTGATTGTTCTGTAATGGAAAATGCAATCAATTCATTGCTTGGTCAGATTAAATCTGCAAAAGCTGATGTCGAAGAAGTTTCAGAAGTTGAAGCAATATCATCAGTTGCAGGTTCTTATCAAGATCAAGTAGATGAAGCTACTGAAGCAGATAATAATCGTGAAGATAATTGGATAGGAAAGGTTGCTGATACTGTTTTAGGCTGGTTTGGTTGCCATACGATAGAAGAAATGGATGAAAAGCTTGGTGCAGCAGCAAGTGATGCAAAATATCTTGTAGAAATGGCTCAACAAGCTCAATCAGGTGACGAAACTGCAATTGCAAGATTTAAGGATGCATATTTAAAAATATTTGGCGTAAAATTTGATTCAAAGGTTATAGCTGCACGTGATGAAATGCAAGGCAGAATTGCTATGCTTGAATGCTTTGAAGCAATTACTCCTATAATTGAACAAGCATTTGATACAAACAGTAAAGACGAATTTATGGAATTAATGGAACAAGCAGGCTTAAAAGAACAGCTTGAAGAATACCTTGATTTAGAAAACGCAACGCTTGAAGATTGTAAGGAAATATTAGATGCAATCAAATCAGGTTTGGAAGAAACGAAGAAAGAAATTCTTGATGACGAACCAAGTATAGAACAAATGAAGCAAGATTTGGAACAATTAGATCAGGCAGCTTATGGAACAAAAAATATATTAAAAGATGTTATTAAGTTTAACCAAAATCAACAGGCTACGCAAATGACTGCAGAAATTGTTGGTGAAGTTGCATTAACTGTAGTATTAGCAGCAGTCCCTGGAGTCGGCGAACTGGCTGCCGGAAAATTGGCTGTAACAGCAGGCAAATGGGGTGCTAAAGGTGCAAAACTAGTAAAATATGCCAAAAAAGCACAAAGTGCATTTGGTAAAATAGCTAAAGCACAAAAAATTGGCAAATATGCAAATGCAGCAACTAAAGCTCAAAAAGTTGCAAATACTGCAGTAAGAGCAGGAGTTGCAGCAGCAAGTGCAGCAACAGCAACTGCAGTAATGGACACAACCTATGGTAAAGATTTCCAAGAAACACTCGAAAGGGCATTATCAATGGCAGTATTTGCAGGTGCCGGTGTTGTAGCTACTGATATTGCACCAATTATTGCAAATGCGTTTAAATGCAGCAGTAAATATGCAACCGAAATTGTTGAAGATTTCTTAAATGTGGGAGTTGCTACAGGTGTTACTTATATGGAAAATGGTACTATTACAAGCAAAGAAGCATTTATTAATGCGTTAATGATATTTGCAATCGGCAGATTTGCTCACGCAAAAGGAGCTAAACCGGAAGGTAAAGTGCAAAGCCAAGATGTAGTAGCTGCTGAAGTTCGTGGAAACAATGTTCCTGCTAAAGCAAAAGCTCAAGAAAGAGTCAGAGTTGCAGATGAAGCAGTTAAAGATGCACCACACAATCCTAAACAAAGTCAAAAAGCCGAAAATGCTAACGCAGAAGCAAAAAATGCAAATGCAAATCAAAATAAAGCAGAAGCAGATGATGCAAATGCAGGTAGTAAAGCGAAAGCAGAAAATGCTAATCCGGCAGAAGCACCAAAAGAGTCATATGCAGAGAGAATGAAAGCAAAAGCGAAAGCACGTGTTGATGAAATAAAAGCAAAGGCAAAAGCACGGGTAGATGAAATAAAAGCTAAAAGAGCTGCAAAAAAAGCAAATCGTGCTGAAAGAAAAGCGCAAGCAGAAGAGGCAAAGAGAGCAGAGGAAGCTCAAAAAGCACAAGAAGCTGAAGCTGCAAAAAAAGCTGAGGAAGCTGAACGTGAACGTGCTGAACAAGCAAGAGAGGCTCAAGAAGCTCAAAGAGCAAGACAAGAAGCTTATGCAAAATTCGAACGTAATGCACATAATGTTGAATTTAACGGACAAGGTGAATTGAACAGAGGTGTACAATATTCTTTCGAAATGGATAATCTTCCTGAATTGATATTATGTGACGGCTCTCGTATAGATTTCAGAAGTGGTAAAATATACGAACGTATTATGAATATGAAAGACGGAGAAGTATTTACTATAGGTCGTGAAGGTGATATAACAGGGAATTTCAGCAAAGAAATATCACGTCAACATATTCTAGTCGCTAAAGAAAACGGTAAAATTATCATCAAAGATATTTCAAAAAATGGTAGAACTCAGGCAAAAAACACTGCAAAGGCAAACAATAATCAAGGAGCAAGAGTTAATGCAAAAGAACAAGCAAGAAAAAATGTTGTAGATACTTTTAATGAATATTTAGATGTAAAACTTTCTACAAATGCAACAGAAGAAGAAATTAAAAAAGCCTATAAAAAACTTGCTCTAGAGTTTCATCCCGATAGACATGTTGGTGAAGCTGAAGCTGAAATAAAACGATATGAAGAAATTTTCAAAAAAATAGGCGATGCATACGATACTTACGTAAAAGCATAAATAAAAAACAAGATATCCTCTTTTACTTTGATAAAGCGAAGAATTTTATATTCTTCGCTTTTAATTTTGTAAACAAATGTGTTCAACCTATTGCTAATTATGTATTTTGCTGTCACAATGTTGGAACGGAAGGGTGAAAAATGACAACTTCTTATTCAACTAAAAAGCACAGCAATAAAACAGAAGAACTATCACAATTGATGCCGCAAAGTATAGATGCAGAAGAAGCTATTTTGGGTGCAATCTTAGTTAATCCTGCTTGTATGAACAGGATTGTAGAACAGCTTAGACCGGAATCTTTTTACAAACCGGCACACAGGTATGTTTATGAAGCGATGCTTCAACTATATAACAGCGAAGATAAAATTGATATCGTTTCTGTTTCTGATATTTTGAATGTTAATCAAAAGCTTGAGCTTGTCGGTGGTCGTGCTTTTATTAATGATTTGAGTTATAAAACAATAACGACTGCTAACATTGAATATTACGCAAAAATTGTCCAAGAGAAAGCAATTAAACGCTCTTTGATTAATGCAGGTTCTGAAATTGTAAATACAGGTTATGATCTTAATCCGATTGAAGAATCTCTTGAAACTGCAGAAAAACTTATATTTGATATCGCTTCTCAAAAAGCAGCGAAATCACTTTCTCCAATCAAGGATTTGGTTGAAGATGCTTAT
>JAKSUP010000038.1 GCA_024408905.1 bacterium | reverse complement strand
GAAGCAGGTGTACACTTTGGACACCAAACACAACATTGGAACCCTAAAATGAAACCGTATATTTACGGTGCCAGAAACGGTATTTACATTTTAGATTTAAGAAAAACTACAGATTTATTGGATGCAGCTTACGATGCAGTAAGAGAATATGCAGCTAAAGGTAGAAATGTTCTTTTTGTTGGTACTAAAAAACAAGCAGCTGACGTAGTTGCAGAAGAAGCAGCAAGATCAGGTGCATACTACATCAACAGAAGATGGTTGGGTGGTATGTTAACTAACTTTGAAACAATCAGAGGCAGAGTTAACAAATTAAGAGAACTTGAAGATTTCATTTCTTCAGGTCATGCTGAAAAATTACCTAAAAAAGAACAAGCTCAACTTAGCAGACAACTTGCTAAATTAAGCAAAACTTTAGGTGGTATCAAAGAAATGAGAGGTTTACCTGACATTATCTTTGTTATCGACCAAGCAAAAGAAGACATTGCAATTGCAGAAGCTAATAAATTAGGTATACCTGTTATCTGTTTAGCAGATACAAATGCAAATCCGGATGGTATCAATTACGTTATCCCTGGTAACGATGATGCTATTCGTTCTATCAAATTAATTACTTCAAAATTAGCTGACGCTGTTTTGGAAGGAAAAACTTTGAGAGAAAACAACGCTAACAAAAAATCAAAAGTAGAAGCAGTTACTGCTGCTGATGCCGGCGTTGAAGAAGTTGCTACAGTTTAGTATTAATGGTAATTGGGGATAATTTATATTATCCCTTTTACCCCAAGAAGGAGAAAATATAAATGAATATTACAGCTACAATGGTTAAAGAACTTCGTGATAAAACCGGCGCCGGAATGATGGATGCTAAAAAGGCTTTAGTTGAAGTTGACGGCGATATGGATAAAGCTATGGAAGTTTTAAGACAAAAAGGTATCGCATCAGCTGACAAAAAAATGGGCAGAATTGCTGCTGAAGGCAGAATTGGTTCTTATGTTTCTGATTCATGTTCAGCTATGATAGAAGTTAATTGCGAAACAGACTTCGTCGCTAAGAATGCTGAATTTATTGAATTAGTTGACTGCTTAGCTAAAAAAGTTGCAGAATCTAATCCTAGTGACGTTGATGCTTTATTAGCTTCTACTTGTGAAAAATGTGGTAAAGTTATTTCTGACATTATTAAAGAAAAAATTGCTTCTATAGGTGAAAAAATTACAATCAGAAGATTTGTCAGATATGAAGGCAACTGCTCTACATACATTCACAACGGTAAAATCGGCGTTCTTCTTCAAACAGATTCAAAAGATGAAGTTTTAGGTAAAGATATTTGCTTACACATCGCGTCATCTGCTCCTGAATTCGTTTCAAGAAAAGATATTCCTCAATCAGTTATTGACGAAGAAACAAGAATTGAAATGGGTAAAGAAGATTTGGCTAACAAACCTGAACAAATCAGAGCTAAAATCGTTGAAGGACGTGTAAACAAACTTATGGCTCAAAAATGTTTGATTGAACAACCATTTGTTAAAAACCCTGATCAAACTATTGAACAATTAATTTCAGGAAAACTTAGCATTGTTAAGTTTGACAGATATGTTCTTGGTGAAGGTCTTGAAAAAAGAAATGACAACTTTGCTGATGAAGTTATGAGTCAATTGAACAAATAGTTTTTAAACTAAATAAATATAGAGGCGAATTTTTCAATCTTGAAAAATTCGCCTTTTGTTATAAACCTAATGAAAAAAAGATTCCAATAACTAAAAACACAGAAAAATATACCATCAGATTTCTTGCCTGATATATTCTTATCATAAAAGCATCCTCGCCATTTTTCCTTAAACGCTCCATATTCTCCATTGGGAAATGATACCATTTATGAACCGGCACAGAGCTTTCGTCACAAGAAAAATCTACCATAGATTTATATAAATCAATAGCTAAAGGTATTGTGAAAAACACTCCGAAAACTTGCCAATCTACAATGTCACAGATGCACAAAACCGGAACAGAAGCATAAGCAATGATTAAAAATATTTTCAATAACAATAAGGCTTCTAATTGTGAATCAAAAGAATTTGCAATTGTCTTTTTACCTTCGTTATTATCATATTCATAATCCATCACCGTATGGATATAAAGCAAAACAACTGTCATAATCATAGTTGGAATTGACAGAATAAATACTTCCGTGGTATACGTTCCACACATTACATAATAAACCCCGCCAAACAATGCCGGACCATAAGCAAGTGCGACTAAAACTTCAGACAAACATATTCTGGAAGCAAAAGGATAAATTACCCCGATTATTCCACCGATTAATGCAAAATATAAAACTCCTTGACCACATTTTATATATAAAAATAAACCTACTAAAAAAGCTAAAAAGAAATAAATACCTGCCAAAGCAAGTAAATCGAATTCTTTCAATTTTCCACTAATTAAATATCTACATTTTGTTTTTTGTGAATTTTTTAAATACTTTTCCTTATCAAAACCAACTTGTTTAATCAAAGCCTTATAATCAAAATAATCATCTAAAATATTTGTTCCAAAATGAGCTAAGCAAAGGCCTATAAGACACAAAATTCCATACCAAAAGTTTCCTGCATCAAGCAATGAATACACAAAAATTACCAACCAAGACAAAATCGTCATAGGGGATGAAAACACCCTAGAACATAGCAATATAAAAACTAATCTTTGCAGCATATAATCCTCCTTTCTTTATCTTATCAAAAAAGAAAGTTTTAGGTATAAGTTAATTATCTATAGATAATAAAAAGGATGCAAAATGCATCCTGAAAATCCAACTATCACAAATCAATATATATTAAAAATCTCTATATTCTCTTGGCATTAATTACAGAGGTTTGTTCCACAAAGATTCAGCGAATTTGCTTTGTGTTGCACCATTTTCAACTGAAAGAGATACGTTACTTGGTGTAAAGATAAATACCATATCACTAATCTTTTGAGCTGTACCATTCAATGCGTGAGCAGCACCACAAACGAAATCAATCGTTCTTTGTGATTGTTCCTTGTCTAACAAATCCAAATGTAAAACGACAGTCTTTTTGTCCAATAATTTTTTAACAATTTGAGCTGATTCGCTAAATGAACGAGGCTCAATAACTGTAACTTCACTTGACTTGTAAGCATTTGGATGACTTACTACTTTAGATTCTCTTTCAAAAGATCTTTCAGGTTTAACTCTTGTTTGATACAAGTCATTTAATGCAACTGCGTTGCCATCCATAACCTCTTCATAACCATCATTTACACCTTCAAATTCGAAAGCGCCTTCATCGCTTCCATCATTGAAACTTCTAGTGAAAAAGTTCACAAACTCTTTTAATCCTTCTGATAATGCCATTTCTCCTCCAATATATTTTAATTATGTAAATAACTTTCTTCCAATCCTAATCATTGTTGCGCCTTCTTTGAGTGCAATTTCATAATCGTTGCTCATACCCATTGAAAGTTCAGGAAGTTTTATATCATAATCTTTTTCAAGCTTATTTCTAAACTCCCTCAAATCACTAAATATATCAGTTAGTTCTCGTTCAGTAGCCTCAATCGGCGCCATGTTCATCAGCCCGACTATCTCGATTGAATCCAGTTTCAATAATTCAGACATATCTTGCAAAAGCTCTTCCTTGCTATATCCGAATTTTTGTTCTTCACCTGCGTTGTTTACCTGTAATAAAATTCTCTCTCTCTTATTTATTTGACAGGCTGACTCAGATATTACTCTTGCAAGCTTCAGCGAATCAACGGAATGAATACAATCAAAATATTCAACGACCTTCTCTGCCTTGTTTGACTGTAAGTGACCGATAAAGTGGAATGTGGAATTCTGTCGAACTTCATCCGGTAACTGCTTAATCTTTTCAACGGCTTCGATGGCCCTTGACTCACCAAAATCACGCAAACCTGCTTCGTATCCTTTTTTAACAGCATCCAATCCGTAATATTTAGTGACTGCAATTATTTTTGTTTTACAATGTGCAATTTTGTTTTTGACTTCAAAAAGGTTGTCCTTAACAAGCTTTAAATCTATCGAAACGTCATGTCCCCATTGGTTTGAAGGTATTAGACCTTCTTGTTTGTGACTGTCAGCTTGTTCGCTATTTTGCGACATCCCTCTCGACCTCTCTTGTATTATATAATACAATTCATGACTCATACAAATATCGTTTTGTAACGATTTTTTCTGTTTTTTCAAACATGCTGAAATCCATGTAAAACATGGATTTCAACCATGTCGATAATTGTTAAGTTTTGTAAACTTCATGAGTTTTGTAAAGAATTTGACATGAATTTTACATCACTTGGGCATGGGTTTTTCAAGTTTGGCATGCCCGACCATTAACATTTATTTCTTAACTAAATGTTAACGAATATCCTATTGACCCAGATACGCAAGAGTTTCCATTACTGAACTTGCAGTTGAGAATACACGAGAATTCATTTGAATCATTCTCTGAGCAGTAATCATATTGGAAAGTTCAGTTGCAATATCTACGTTAGAACCTTCATAGCCACCTGATTCTAATGTTCCGAAAGCCATTTCACCTGCCATACCATAGAAGATTTGGCCGGCATCAGCTCCCCATTCCCATAAGTTATTGTTTAATGAAACCAAACCGGATTCGTTAATAAATGAAGCAAGTTCAATAATCATGTTTGAATCCTGTGTAATTGAACCTTTTGTTGTTACGTCTAAACCTGTAATGATAACACCTTCCGGAGTTGTAAATCTCCATTCAGCAGCATTATCTTCATTTATTTGAGTTGTTAAATTTGAACCGTCTGAATATGATGCTGAAATAATACCATTTTCGTTAATAATTGTGACTGATGATACAGCAACACCATTTTCATCTGTAAAATCCAACAAGTCTTGGATTGTTACACTTTGGTTCAATGTTTTAGATACTGTATTTTTGTTAGACAAACCGGTTTCTGCCAAAAAGTTAGTATCAACCGGATCTAATGAATATCCATAATTATCAGGATCTTTAACATCAAAAATTACATGACCGTCAGCATCTACATCAACTGTAAAATATTCACTTGCTTTATGCGTATTACCCTCAGGATCAGTCCAAGATGCCGCATTTAATGCATCATTAAATGCACTCACGTTTTGTCCCAATGTCATTGAACTGTCAACCTCTAATTCAATATCAGGAATGATAATATCGTTATTATCGTTCTTATCTGTAATATTTACTTTAAAAGTACCTGAACCTATTGAAACACAGTTTAATTTAGTTAAAACCTTTTTTTCAATTTCATCTTTTGGTGTATCTGTGATAGTAGTTTTTAAGTTGGTAGGAATTCTGACTGTATCACTTGATGCAGTACCTGAATATGGAGCTTTTGCACCCAGAACTTTCATTCCGGATTTTGTAATTAAGTTACCTTGTGAATCAAGAGCAAAGACGCCATCTCTTGTATAAAACTGTTTTCTTCCGTCAGTTACTACGAAATATCCGTTTCCGGAAATCATAACATCCATATCACGCCCGGTATTAACGAATGTACCTACGTTAAAGTTTCTTGATATACCTCCGACTTTAACACCTAAACCAATCTGCATAGGGTTTGTACCGCCTCTGTTCTTTGTAGCTGCGCTACCGTATGATAACGTATTTGAAAATAGTGTTTCAAATGTCATATTTGCAGATTTGAATGCAACCGTATTGATGTTTGCAACGTTATTTGCAATTACGTTAATCTGCTGTTGACCACAGTTAATACCTGTTGCTGATGTGTGTAATGCTTGTGACATATTTCCTCCTGATTATATAATTTTGTCTGGTTTATTTACTTAATAATATTTTTATTTATCTGTTTCGACAGTGTTATCTCTAACAGAAACAATATTTGCTATTGAATAGTATTCACCGTTTACTTTTACCTTACCGGAACCGTCTTCAAAGCTTGCTTCGGAAACTTTACCCGTAATAGTTTTCTTACCGGTTTCATCAGCCGGATCCGTCAATGTAACATCTTTACCAATCAATGATAAAGTTTGCGTAATTTCTGCATTTGTACTTGTATCACTGTACATTGCTTGCATATATTGCATACAATTACTCAGACCACTATTCATCTGTGTCATCTGCTCCAATGATGAATATTGTGCTAATTGAGATAACCATTCTGTATTATCAGTTGGCTCTGTTGGATCTTGGCTTTTCATCTGCTCTAACATTAATGTAAGAAATACATTACTATCTGAAGTATCAGTTGATTTTGTTTCTCCAACAGTTGTCTTTGAAAATGCAGTTTGGTTTTGCAAATTTGTAATTTCTGAACTTACCAATGACATAACCTTCTCTCCAATCCTAATTTTTATACATTACCATTTTCACTATGTTCGGCTTGTGCCATCATTTTTTCAAACAAGCCTTTTTGCTTTTCTTTATTTTGGCGACTTTGCTCTTTGTTGCCGCCTTTTGAACCCTCTTGTTCTGTCCAATCTTGTTTATATTCACTCTTTTGAGTATCATTAAGTTTCACATTTACATTATCTGCATTAACACCGTGTGAAAGAAGTGTTTCTTTCAAGCCGTCTAAACCCTTCATCAATATTTCACGAGCTTCTTGGGTTGCAACTGTAAATTGTGCAGACATACCTTCTGCTGATTTTGCAATTTCAATTGTAACTTTACCTAAAGATGCAGGATTCAAAACAATATTTACTTTTGAAGTGTTATGCATTTTTTCTAATTGTTTTGTTATTTGTTCAATAATCTTGCTTGGAGAAATTTCTGTTGCAGGAGTGTGCTGCACTTGAGCTGTATGAGTCGCTGCACCTATAGGTTGTGCATCCCCAACAGTCGGAGTAACAACACTTTCTTCACTTGACGTTGCAGGTGCTTGAGAAGTAGTTACTTCCTGTTCAGCAGATATTTTTATATCAAACTTTTTATCATTATGTTCTTTGTCTTTTTCAATAATGGTTTTCATTGCGAGTTCTTCAGGTGACTGCTCTTGAGAAAAATCTTCATTTCCACTATTACCTTCTGTTTCAGCGCTAATAGATTCTATGTTCAAATCTTCTAAAACACCTTCATCTAAACCTAAATCTGCATCAGTGATTTCGCTCGTAGATTTTGCTGTTTGCTTATCATAAACCTTAACGGCATCTTCAATAACTACTTTTGTATCAGTTTCAAGAATTTTTTCTGACATTATTGGAGCAGCAACATCTTGCAAAGTCTCATTAGGAATATTTTGAGTATCAACATTAGCTAATTCAACATTTGATACATCTACCTTTGTATCAACCTCAACTTGTTGCTCAGGTAATTCCACCATTACCACGTCAGCAGTAGTATTTTCTGCAACTGTATCAGGAATATTGTTTGATTCTTCTGTAGAATCTTCTAAACCTTCTTTTAACTGATTGATAATTTCTGATATATCGCGTGCTAAAGTCAAGTCTAAAGCAGTTTCCTCATTTGCTTCGCCGGTCGCTTTTTCGAGGATTTTCTTAAAATCAGCCAATTTATCATTATTTATTAAACTATTTTTTAAATCACCAAGTGTAGAAGGCTTTGTAGTTTTGTCGATTTGTGAATCAATAATTTTTGAAAAGTCTTTTTCATCCTTGCCCGGATTTGTAACAGTGGATAAATCTTTCTTTGATTGCTGTCCTTGCATCAAAGAATTTTGTAAATCGTTTAAATTGTTAATTAATGCTTGTGTCATCTTAATCTATGCCTTGCTGATGTTAAATCATCTATTTCTTTAATTTCTGCATCTAAGAAATTTTTGTAATACTCTTGTTCTTGTTTTTCTTTAAGTTTTTTTAAAACTTCTACCTTTTTATGTGCTTCGTTTACCTCTTTTTGTTTCATTTGCATTAGCATTTTGGTGTTAGCTATTATGCGTTCTTGGTTTTTCATATCAACAGTTAGCTTAATGCCGTAGTCATTGTGTCCGGTAACTTGTTGAATATCCAGTGTTTCTAAGTTGTATAGTTCCTCTGTTTCTTGAGTATTACGTATTTGAGATTGGATAATGTCATTGAGTGTGGCTATTTGTTTATTTAAAACAACAAGTATTTGTGCCATTTCCATTTGTCGTTGTTCAAGCTCGTTCTCTCGCATATCAAGCACGACTTGCAATCGGAACTTGAATTTTTTCAATTTATTACCTTACCTCTCTCACCAAGTATACGTATAAGTACACCTAGTACCTCTTACACTTTACAGCATGTAGGCATGATTACCATCATATATATAGATGAAAAAAGAGGTGCGATTTATCGCACCATACAAAATTACTTTTATTAAGTAAATACAACAAAATATATATTTGGTTGCATTTAAAACAAAAAATAAAAGGAATTAAAGAATCTCTTTAATTCCCTTATAAAACGGAGTTTAACTAATTTTATATTCTGTGTTATTTCGTTGCAATTTCCATTGCTGATTGTAACAATTGCTTGTTACTTTCAATCAATTTACCAATAAGTTCCATTTGAACTTTTGCCATTTGATAGTCAGCAATATTATTTTTAAAATCTATGTTTGATTGTTCTAACAACCCTGAACGGATTTCACCACGACCGACAACAGGCTTTCCAGATTCAGCTGTTTCTGCAAACACACCGGCCTTTGTTTCATACAAGCCACTTGGATTATGGAAATTTGCCGTTGCACTTTTGTACAAAGGTACTGCACGGTTTCCACCATCAGCTTTACCATATATCGTGCCGTCATTTTTTATTTCATATTCATCATATTTGCCTAAAAATTTGCCGTTATTAGGATCAATCCACAACTTAATATTTGTTGTAGGAATACTCATAGCACCACCTTTTAAGGCTGTTTCTTCAAACAAATCGGCACTTATAGATTTTGTGCCAGACATAATTTCGCCTTTGTCGTTCAAGATGTAACCCTGTA
>JAKSUP010000037.1 GCA_024408905.1 bacterium | reverse complement strand
TTTAATGCGAACGACCAAGACAATCCACCCCTGCCCAAATTTTAAAAGCTTGTAGTATTGCCTACAAGCTTTTTTTGTATATTTACCCATGCCCATCATTTAAGAGGCCTTTTGATCTATTTTTTGTTGTGGATGAGAACCACATATTTTTATATAAGTTGAGTCGGAAAATTTTCGTGTCATTGCGAGTAAAACAAAGCAATCTATTTGACTTTAAGCCATATCCGACCAGATGATAATTTGTAATTATAAACTTGCACAAAATACACTTTAATTGCACATTTTTGCACAATTCTTGCACTAAAAATTTGTCGTGAATTATATAATATGCCAACTGTTCCTCTCCGAGGGAGAGGATAGAATTTTGCAAAACTTTTTTTGCTAAAATTCTTGATGAGGGGTTTGTAATTTGTTGTTTAGTAACCATTTTGGTAGACTAAAGTCTACCCTACTACTTACTGACATTTTTTGATTATATTTAAACAAAAATTTCACACCGAGAAAAATATTAACAAAACTTGATATTTTATAAAATTTAGGCAATTTTAAGCATATAAATGTTTTTATATATAGTATAGGTTGCGATTGTTTAATTATTTATAGAAAGGAATAATATGATAGACAATGTATCTTTGGCTAGTGGTTTTTCAGAAGTACTGACTGATAATTTTCTAAAAAGAAAGATGCCAAAACTTCAATTAGAAGAACTCTATCGTTTAGAAACTGCTAGCAGGATAGGTAGTTATATTAAAACGGCTACCGTACCTCCTGAAGTATTAATGTACGCAGATATATGGATGACAATTGCGAAGTTAAAAATGGGAAGTTATATTTCTCCAGACGAGTTGGATCGTGTTATAAAAATAGTACAATATAAAAATTGTCCACAAAATTTAAAAGATAAACTTTTGGAAATACTACCAAATATAGAAAAAAATATACATGAGTGCGAAAAATACGCAAAAGAACACATTAAGGATTTGGGTAAAGATGGAGTCACTAACATTAAAAAGTATTCTCAAAACCTTAGAGTTCTAATATCTAAAATCCCTAAAGGGATATAGTTCGTTTAATAAAATTTTTCATTCTATCTGTAAGAAAAAGTCATTTCATGTGTTCTTTTACAAGAACCACCACAAGGCAGAGCCTTGTCTGGCTATATCTTAATGTCCGTTTTGAGTTGGAAATAAATCGTAAAATGTCATCCTGAATTTATTTCAGGATCTTACCGGAGTGTAATAGACACGCCAAGTTGGTAAGATTCCGAATCAAGTACGGAATGATAACATGGTCGGAAATTGTTTGATTATAAATTTGCACAAAACACTCTTTTCTTGCATTATTCTTGCACCAAAAAATTTTTGGGTTAAAACCCAACCCGCAAGTTTAATAATCAAGAAAATATCTACTCGATGTTAAAACGTTTCATTAATTCTTCTATTTCAACTACATTATCTTTTTTAGGTAGTATATATTCTAATTCAACTTCTGTATGATTACCATTTGTACTTTTTGACAACAGTCTGTATTCTGCGTTACGTGGCATTACAACTTCTATACCAAGACCTTTGGCATCTCCCTGAGATACTTTTGCGCCCTTAGGTAATCTTATTTTAAGCATCATCGTTCTATCAGATCTTGAACTACCAAAATGTTCTGCAAGTTCTATTTTGGAAGCTGTATAACTATACCCAGAATCAGGAATAATTATATCTCCAATTTTAGCTTTATCGATAATTCTAAAATCTTCATTAAAATATTCCGAAATAGGATGTTCAATTCTGCCTCTATATACAATACAATCTGTTTCTATTGGAGGTATTTTAGCAAACTCTTTATCAACCTTAAGTATCGCTGGTAACCCTGAAGTTACCATTTTAATATCAGTAGTATTGGTCAAAGGTTGTCCTGATGCTACCATTTTATATATTTCTCTTATAGATGTATTTTGCCCGTGTAAAAGGGAATGCATTGATACTTGTGAGCCTTCAAATACCATAGGTGCAATTGGTATGGTTGATTTTGTTACTACTTTTGTTGCCTGTTCTACTTTACTAGTAATTGATAATGTATCCGACTTCAACGTATTTAACACTAATCCACAAGTATCTTCATGAGCATTGACTCTTCTTACAATGCCTTTACTGTGAGTTAAAGAATTGATGAGCGTTTTTCCACCTTGCCAAGCTTTTATTCCAAGATCTGCAATAAACATATTATTTCCCCTATATTTATATAAAAAATTTTTTAATAACAAATTGCTTAAAAATTCAAAACTGTAAAATATTGTTACATTTTCATTTACAAAAGAATCATTTTGTCCATCAAAAAAAGTCATTTCATATGTTCTTTTACACACCACAAGGCAGAGCCTTGTCAGAGAGGTTCTAAACTAGATTCATCTTTTTTATGTAAGTCGTGTCCTGCTTCAATTGCATCATTCCCGACGATAGCTTTAGTAACAACAATCGTTTAGAATGCTACTGCTACATCAAGTGCTGTAAAACCAATAGGGGCTAGTGAGCTATTTACGGCGAATGCAAAAATCCATTAAATTTATGGCATTTTTATAAAAACTTTAGTAATTTTAGATAAATTTTTACAAATCTTAATATGTACAAACGGAAATAGTATTATGCCAGATTTAACATTTCAAATGTAACAAATTGTACACTTATTATTCTCGAAACTATTACAAAAATTGATGTTTGTTGTAAAATGGTCATGAGGTGAAATATGTTTAATGAAATAAAAACACATGAAATTACGGTCGACATAGTAATTTTAACAATTAAACAAGATGCATTACAAGTGTTATTGGTTAAACGTGCTAATGAACCGTTTAAAGATAAATGGGCAATCCCTGGTGGTTATGTCAGGATGTCTGAAAACCTTGATGAAGCTGCCATGAGAGTTTTGAAAGAAAAAACAAATGTTGAAAATATTTATTTGGAACAGCTATATACATTTGGTGATCCTTTGAGACACCCTGTTTCTCGTGTTATTACTTGTGCATATTTTGCTCTTATAAGATATGAAGATATTAATGTTGAAACAACTGATGAAGTAGCATGGCATAAAGTTTTTGATTTGCCGCCTTTGGCATTTGACCACAAAGAAATCATTGAATATTCTCTAAAACGTACTCGCGAGAGATTGGAAATGTGTCCTGTTGCGTATCAATTGCTTAATAAAAAATTTACTTTAACAGAGATGCAAAAAGCTTACGAAATGATTATGGAACGTAAGCTTGATAAACGTAATTTCAGGAAAAAGGTTGTTACAACAGAAGGACTAAGAGAGTTAAACGAGTTTTCTAAATCAACTTCAAAACGACCGGCAAGGTTGTATACGTTTGACACTATAAGACTTAATTCAAAAAGAGCACATTTTATTAAAAAAGGAGAATAATTTTGACAGGTATTGTTTGGACAATTATGGTTGTATCATCAGTTTTATTAACTGTATTAATATTAATGCACTCACCTAAAGGCGATGGCATCGCAGGAATAGGTAATGCTGCGCAAGTATTTTCATCACAAAAGAGTGCTGAAAAAGGGTTAAACAAATTAACTTATATTGTAGCTGCAATATTTTTAGTTTGTGTAAGTATTTTGGGTTTCGGATTAATCAAGTAAAATAGGTTGAGACTTTGCTCTTTCTATCCAACGGCTTAATTCTTCGCCTTGTAAGTACATTGTCGTATTCCCGATAGAACCGGCTCCTTTAGTTTTTACTAATGCCAGTTTTTTAATTTCTTCCAAAGCTTTTGCATTTGCATATACTATATCAAATTCATCGTATGTCGGTTTTGCAATTCTTTCCCATTCCTCTTCAGTAATATTATTGGTTTTAAGCCACCATTTTAGATTGCTTTTTCTGCCTATCGATATAATCTCGTCAGGGCTTCTAAACCCGCATTTATAATGAAATGGAAATGCTGAAGAAAGAGAATCAATCTCTATTGTTTTGCATTCAGTTTGTAACATTCTTTCTACGCCTAATTGATGAAGTCTTATACCAATACCACTGTATTCGCTTGCGCCTTCTGACGATTCCATCCAATCCGGAGTTATTTTTTTCTCTTTATTATTTATATGAATTCCCCGTTTACCAATGCGCTCATACACGCCGTTTTCGTGTTTTACGTACATTTCCCATTCTTCAAGCTGTTTTCCGGAGTTAATTTGCTTCAAAAACGCTTCGACAGGCTCACCTGTTTTTTTATCAATTATTGTTGTTACATAATAACCATCTTCGTTAATGTGTCTTAAAGGTTTAAATTTTTGAGAAAATAGTTTTGACATTGTCTTAGGTTCGCCAAAAATTTCTTCCATTGGTTTTTCCCACATTTCATGATTGCCAAACACTTTTTTATAAAATTGGTCAATTTTTTGTGCTATCCCTGCTATCGTAATATTTTCATTTTCTAAAAGAATAGCAGATTCTGCATTGGCACAATTTTTTGCACCATTTTCAGAAGAAATTCCTAATTTTAATGTTAGGTTTTTACCGTCATTAATCAGTTTGTAAAAATCTTTTTTCCCAAGAAATACATCTTCGCCTATTGCATAATTATCCATTTGTAAAAGGCCAAACTCATTTGCAAGATTTTTTAATTCTTTTTTCCCAATGAAACCCTCTAATTGCCTTCGATTAGCAATAGTCCATCCGTTTGATATAAGTTTTCTTAATGTGTTTACTTGCATTAAAATTTCCCTCTGCATATATAAAGTTTTTTTCACTTTATAAATTGCTATTTTCTCTCATTTTTATTAATTTTATGTTACAATTAGATAAATTATATGATAGGAGGACACGATGGAAAAATTAGCAGATATAGGTGTATTTGGTGGTTCAGGTTTTTACAGTTTTTTGGATGATATTCAAGAAGTAAAAATGGATACTCCTTATGGTATGCCGTCAGATAGTTTATTTATTGGAAAAATTGGAAATCATAAAGTAGCATTTATGCCTCGTCATGGCAGAAGCCATTCAATTATGCCACATTTAATTAATTATCGTGCAAATGTTTGGGCAATGAAAGAAGTTGGTTGTAAAAGAGTTATATCTCCGTGTGCTGCAGGTAGTTTGCAAAAACATGTAGCTCCGGGACATTTTGTAATATGTGACCAATTTGTTGACTGGACAGACGGAAGAAAATCTACAATATACGAAGGTCCTGTTTGCACACACCCGTCTGCTGCAGACCCTTATTGTCCTGAACTTAGAAAATTAGCAATAGAATCTGCAAAAGAACTTGGTATAACCATTCATGAAACAGGTACTGTTGTTGTAATTAACGGCCCAAGATTTTCTACAAAATCTGAATCAAAATTCTTTACTAACCAAGGTTGGGAAGTTATTAATATGACGGCTTTTCCTGAGGCTTATTTAGTTAAAGAAATGGATATGTGTCCTTTGAATATTTCACTTATTACAGATTATGATGCAGGGTTAGTAGGAGATGTTCCTCCGGTTTCTCATCACGAAGTAATTCAAGTATTTAATAGTAATATTGATAATTTGAAAAAACTTTTATTTAATATGATAGAAAAAATACCTGCTGATAATACAAATTGTAATTGTGCAAATACAAGTGCATCATCACGCGCATAGTTTAAAATAAAATGGAGAAATAAAATGGGATTTTCACTTGCACGTATAGTTGATTTATTATTTTATTTTTATAATTTACTATTAGTTATCAGAATATTTTTGACTTGGATTCCTTCTATTGACTGGTATAAACAACCATATGCTTGGATGCGTTCTGTGACAGATCCTTTCTTAAATATATTTAGAGGAATTATTCCACCGATAGGTGGAATGTTAGATATTTCTCCTATGATAGCACTTATTCTTTTGTGGATTTTACAAGGAATAATTGTAGGATTTTTGGCAGGACTCGGATTATAGTATAAAATCTTTTGAAATAAGGAGAATAATATGAGTGATTGCGTTTTTTGTAAAATAATAAACGGCGATTTTGGAACTGAATTCGTTTATGAAAATGAATATGCTGTAGCATTTAATGACATTGAGCCAAAGGCAGATACTCACGTTTTAGTTGTACCGAAAAAACACGTTGATTCATTAAGCGAATTGAATGATGAAGTTTTGTTGGGCAAATTAATGATGACAGTAAGAGAAGTTGCCAAAAAATTAAATCTGAAATCATACAGAACAGTTATTAATACAGGTGCAGAAGTCGGCCAGACCGTGTTCCACCTTCACATACACATTTTAGCAGGAGATATAAAACTATGAAAAACGGTATAGAAAACAATTATTATCACGAAATTAATCCGGCAGGTTTCGGAGTTGCAATAAAATCAGGAAAAGTTTTGGTTTCAAAACAAACTAAGTTTCAAAAATTGGAAATTTTTGAAACAGATAGCAGATTAGGCAGAGTTTTAACTCTTGATGATTTGATGATGACAACAGAAGGTGATGAGTGGAATTATCATGAAATGATAGCACATGTTCCAATGATGCACCATAAATGTCCGAAAACAGTTTTGGTTATAGGTGGTGGTGATGGTGGAACCGTGAGAGAAGTTCTTAAACACGATACTGTTGAAAAAGTTGTGCTTTGTGAAATTGACGGTGATGTTATTGATGAATGTAAGAAATATTTACCAACAATTGCTTGCGAGCTTGATAATCCGAAATGCGAAATATTGGTTCAAGACGCTATAGAATATATTAAAGACAAGAAAAATATGTTTGACATAGTTTTAATTGATTCAACAGATCCAATGGGGCCTGGGGAAGGACTCTTTACAGAAGAATTTTACACAAATGTTAAAAATTCTTTAAAAGAAGGTGGAATTGTTTGCGCTCAATCTGAATCACCTTTTGTAAATAAAGAAGAAATCAGAAAAATGTATGCTTTGCTTAAAAAAGTATTTCCGATTTGCTCAACCTTCACATCAAATATCCCAACATACCCTGGTGGATATTGGGCTTGGGCATTTTGTTCAGAAACCGTAAAACCTCTTTCATATTGGGACGAAAGACGTGGAGAAGCAATTACAAAATCTTGTAAGATTTATAACAAAGAATATCACGAGGCAAGATTTGCTTTACCAAATTATTTGAAGGAATTGTTGAATTAATTCTAAAAACAAATTTGATGAGGGTGACTAAAAAGTCACCCTTTTTTACATAATATTTATTACAAAATTAAAAAGGAAAGTACCCTGACTTTTTGGACGCTTTCCTTTTTAATTAATTATAAACCTTATTTAACTAATTCAGCAATCTTTAATGTAATATCTTCGCCACCATAAAGTAAAGTACCTTTTGCAAAAATAAAATCATAATCCAATTTTTTAGCTTCTTCTGCAATTATACCCGTAATTTTTGCATCAATTTGTTGCAATTTTAAATTATAATCTTGTCTTATATTTGCTTGTTTCATTGCATATTCTTGATTATATTGATTAACAAGCTGTTCTTGTTCTTGACGTGTACCTTTTTCCATTACTTCCGTATTAACTTTTGAAAGCCATATTTGTAAATCTTTGTTTTTTATAGCTGTTTCATTTTTCAATTCTTGAATATCTTTTGATTGATTTACAATATAATTTACATCAATGTATGCCATCTTGATTTTCTTTTCTGTAGAAATTTCTTCTGCCATTTTTAATCTCCTTATCCTCAATACATTATAATTATACTACATTTTTACGGATACATTTTCCTTGTTGTACAGCAATCCATTTGGTATTGATTTAAAACCCCTTCGTTCAAACAATCTTTTGCAAACTTTTTTGCTTGCTCTTTAGAAAATTCTTCCGTGTGGTAATCAATATGGTATCCTGAAAAATACAGCCTTTCAACATCTTCTCCGACCAAATCCCCAAGTTCACAATTAGAATATTTTTTACAAGCCTCTTGTTTTTTTAACCATTTTTTATATGCCCGAAATCTAACCTCTGCATTTTTTGATATTGCATTAGAAAATGCCCAAACGTCAGACGTGTGATAAATCCCTTCTCCAAAAAGACCTTCAGTATCGTATCTGCTTTTTGTCGGCATATCAACCAATAGAACGCCATTCTTTTTATCAACTTTTGCACCGGTAAAATGCGTTTTTATAGTAAATGTATTATCAATGTAGTTATAAAACTCAGATTTTGAATTCCTAAACCTGCTTGCAGGTTTTTCGTCTGTTCTCCAGTTCAAAGGATTGATTACATATCCGTTTGGAGTTGAAAAATAATTATTAGTTGTATTTTCTTTTTGGCTATTCCAAGTAATGATAACACCTAAATCATTTTTTCTTTGTGCTAGCTTTGTATCTTTAGCACGCAAGAACTCTTTTGAAGTATTCGGGCAACCAATCAAATATGCTGCAAGGAAGTTTTTGCCTAAATCTACTTCTTTCATCGCAAATAACAAATCTATAGCACCTTGACTATGCCCCAATAAAATAAATGGCCTGCCTTGATTATAGTGTTCAAGATAATAGTTTAAAGCATCTATTGTATCTTGAATTCCATATTTCGCATTTGTTTTATGATAATCAATATTTGAAGATGATTTTAATTCATCAATATAACTGAGGATTGATACAAAATCCAATTGACGAACAAAAGGTGCAAAAACTCTTGTTTCCTTTTGATTAAAAATACTTGTTTGAGCGTTAGCGTATTTTTTTGCCTTTTTGGAATTTTGCTCATCTGACCAATCGAACAATGCAGTTTTTTCTGTAGCAAAAATAGTCGGATAAATATAGAAAATATCGTATTCAGTGTTTTCTTTTGTGTTGGAATTAATAACCCAATTTATGGGATTTGAATAATCTGTTGCATAACAAATTTGTATAAACAACAAGAAAAAAATTAGACAAACAATGACTCTTTTCATAGAAAAGATTATACCTTAAAGATTACTATAAGGCACAAGAAAAATCTGAAGAATACAGACTAATCTAATTCAGGTTCACCATTTAG
>JAKSUP010000036.1 GCA_024408905.1 bacterium | reverse complement strand
GTCGAGGAATTTAATGACATAATTGAAAACGCTATAAAATCAAAAGATTTGAGTATACTTTTAAACGATAAAGATTTAATCATATAGGGGTAAAGGGGTAAATAGGGGTAAATAGGGGTAAATAGGAACTTAAATGGAACAGAATAGAATAATTAATACTGCAAGAGGCTTGGAAGAAGCCGATTTTGTTATAAAAAATGCAAATATAGTAAACGTTTTATCAGAAGAAATCTATAAAGGTGATATAGCGATTACTGACGGGATTATTGTCGGTATTGGTGAAGGTTATATAGGAGCGACGGAAATCGACGCAAAAGGTGCTTATGTAACACCTTCATTCATCGACGGACATGTGCATTTAGAAAGTGCTATGGTTTTACCTAAAGAATTTGCAAAAGCTGTTCTGCCTGTCGGTACAACAACCGTAATCATTGACCCTCACGAAATTTCAAACGTCTTTGGTCTGCATGGTATAAGTTTTATGCACCAAGCAAGTAAAGATTTGCCACTGGATGTTTATACAATGCTTCCGTCTTGCGTTCCTGCAACTCCTTTTGAAACATCAGGCTTTGATTTGAACAGTTACGATTTATCTTTACTTATCGGACGTCCTTGGGTTCTCGGAATTGCAGAAATGATGAACTATCCGGGGGTACTAAACTTAGACAAAAACGTAATCGCAAAACTTGAACTTGCAAAAAACAGAGATAGAAAAATAGACGGACACGCACCACATTTGTGTGGTAAAGACCTTTGTGCATATATTGCAAGTGGGGTAAAATCCGATCACGAATGTACTACTCCTGACGAAGCAAAAGAAAAATTGCGACTCGGAATGTATTTGATGATACGAGAAGGTACTGCTGCAAAAGATTTGGACGCACTCATTCCCGTGTTGAAAGAATGTAATACAAGAAAATGCTTATTTGTAACAGACGACCGACATCCGTCAGATTTAAAAGAACACATAAACGGAATGGTAAAAAGAGCTGTAGCATCAGGAGTTGACCCAATAAAAGCCGTACAATGTGCAAGTCTTAATACAGCAGAATATTTTGGACTAAAAAACCTTGGAGCAGTAGCACCGGGGTACAAAGCAGATTTACTGATTTTACCTGATTTAAAAACATTTGAACCAAGTTATGTTATCAAAAACGGTAAAGTTATTGTTGAAAATAAAAAGCTTGTTGCAGAACTTGATGAAATCGAAATCCCTTCAATGAGGGGTTCTGTCAACGTAAAATGGATTGAAGAAAATGACTTTGAAATAAAATCAAATACTGACATCATTAAAACAATTGAAGTTGTGCCACATAAAATTGTAACAAAATCCGTTATGTCAAAAGCTAAATTAGAAAACGGAAATTTAGTATCAAATACAGATACTGACACACTTAAAATATGCGTTATAGAAAGACATAGGGCAACAGGAAATATCGGCAAAGGCTTTGTTAAAGGGTTTAACCTGAAATCCGGTGCAATAGCTTCAACCGTAGCACACGATTCACACAATATGATAGTAATCGGCACAAATGATTACGATATGTACTTGGCAGCCGTTGAAATTGTTAAACTTCAAGGTGGTAAAGTTGTCGTAAATAATGGTGAAGTTATTTCAGAACTTCCACTCCCAATTGCAGGCTTAATGTCCGATCAAGATTTCAATTACGTCTTGGATAAATGCACAGAACTTAATAATGCTGCACATTCTATCGGCTGCACGCTTGATGATCCGTTTATGACAATGGGATTTTTGTCTTTACCTGTAATTCCTGAATTAAAAATTACGGACAAAGGTGTCTTTGATACTAATAAATTCGATTTTGTTGATATATTTAAAAATTAAAACTTGTTTCCGATTTTTTCCAATGAAACAACGTCATCAAAAGCTTTTCTGACTTTATTTGCAGGACTTGGCGCAGCGTCATACCCCAGAGTTATAATTCCTGCAATTATTTGCTTATCGTTCAAATTTAATTCTTGTTTAACTTTTGCATACACTTCAGGCAATATTTCCGTAATTTCACTCCCCAAAGCTCCTATTATACAAGAGCTTACCCCTAAAGAATGAGCTTCCAACATCATATAGGCTGTCGGATAAATAACTTGCTCCATTGTTCTTATTAAAAGACCGTCTTTTCTTTGTAAAGCAGGATTTAGAGCAGGATTTTGCATATTAGAAATTCCTGCACTTTCCCAAGCAGAAGTATCAGCAACACAAACAATTAAAGCATCAGCAGTTTTAACCTGTTGTTGCCCGATTGATAACTCCGACAACAAATCTTTATGTTCTTGTGATTTAATTAAAACAAATTTCCAAGATTGAACATTCATCCAAGAAGGTGCCAAGCGACCTGCTTCTAAGATTTTTCTCAAATCCTCATCCGGAATATGCTCCTCTGTATATTTTCTAACACTTTTCCTTGAAGAAATTAATTCCAACAAATCAGCCATAATAAAACTCCTTAAATTTTACACACAATTATTGTTCTGCAAGTACGATAGTAAAATCGCTTGATACAGAGAAATTTCCTGTCGGATCATAAACAAATTGAAAATCACGAATACTTGGGACTTTCTTTTCTAACCAGTTATAAAAATCTGTTGTAACAACATTTTTATTAGCTACAAATTTTGAATGAGAAAGCTGCGTAATTTGTAGCATCTTAACTTCAAAACCAAGCTCTGCAAGCTGTTTTTTGATTTCTTCTGCATCATTCTCGCGTCTTGGTGAATACATAATACCGGCGACAAATTTTCCGTTTTCCATAACCGGTTTATCTCTGTAAATCATTCTGTTAATAACTTCTTGAGTTTTTGCAGGATCCAAAATCCAATAGCTTATATACCCTTTTTGATTAGGTGCGCCGGGTAAAGTTGCAATTTCTATTTTGTTTTTATCAATGCTTCTTGCAAGCGCAGCATATTGAGATAACTCATAAAAACTCATATCTGTTTTAACATAACTATTTAAAGCATTTAATACCTCAGGTATTTTTGTAATAATTTGTGGAGAATGAATTTTATCAAACAAACTTTTCATAAACCATTGTTGACGTTGAGTTCTGCCTATATCACCCAAACCATCTTTTCTGTATCTTAAGTATCCGACTGCTTGTTTACCATTAAGAACAGTGTTTCCTTTTTCCAAATCTATATGAAGTTTACCTGCATAATCGTGGTAATGCATATTCTTTTCAACATATATAGGAACCCCGCCAATTGCGTCAACAACTTTTTCAACGGCTTCATCATGAACAATAATATACCTGTCAATTTTGATACCGAAAGTTTCTCTCAGAGTCTTTTTAACAAGATTTATACCACCCAGAGCGTGAGCTGAATTGATTTTTTGTACACCTTTGTTATCAGGCAAATATACCTTACTATCGCGAGGAATAGAAATTGCCTTTATTGAATGGGTTTTAGGATCAATGTTTACAACAAGAATTGTATCAGATCTTGTTCCTTCCCACATATCAGTTCCCTGACCATTGGAATCAATACCTAACAATAAGATATTTTGACGCCTTGGAGCAAAAGGAACATTAAATTCATTTTTGTGTTTTCTTGTAAATTTAAAAATACCTGTTGTGTCTTCATTTGTTCTGCTAACATTATCTGCCATATTAAGAAAAATCACACAGACAATTATTGCACATATCAAAGCCGTAATTACGGTAAAAACGAACTTGACAAGACTAGAGGATTCCTGTTTTTCTTCTCTTATATGCTTTAAAAAAGCTCTATATTCTTCTTGTTGATCGTTTAATATCTTCATGCTAATTATATCTCTCCAACAAAATTATATTACAAAAACTTTTTAATTTTTACTCTCAGAATGTGCTTTTTTACATTTTGTCATATATCGTATCTGTAAGTTTAGTCTTGTATAGGAGGAACTATAAAGTAGTATATTTTGTATTCTCTTGCCATTCCTAAAGCATTATGAACATCAAACCTATATTCAACAGGAGTTATTTTATAATCCTCAGGTAAATACGGACAAGACAATTTTGTATAATCAACAATATCCTGTTTCTTTCTGCCAATAATCATTACACCTGACTTTTGAATATCATCTTCACTAAGCCAAGGATCAGGATAACCATGATTATCCAATATTGCGTAAGGATGATTGTCACCGTAAATTGTTAACGGTAATGTCCATTCGATATACCCGCCAACATATTTAATCGGTGTATCTATTTTTTCACCCCATATTTCTTTCAAATCCTGATAAACAGTCGCGACTGGATATCTGCTTCTGTAATTTTTTTCTACAGCCAACAATGTGCCGAGTGCTAAAAATACTATTGTCATTAATATATAAGCAGATTTTAATGTAAATACAAATTCTTTTTTGTTTATTTCAATCGGGAAAAAGTAAAAAAGCATTATCCCTGTCATATACCAAAATTCATAACCCCACCTTGGACGCATTGTTCCACCTGAATAAAAACCCAGTAACAAATGTATAGCAAGTGGAGTTAAGCCGATCAACAAAATAAACCACAAATCTTGTTTATTGAAACTTTCAGGCAACTTGAAAGGTGATTTGTATTTGAGTTTTAATACTAAAAATATAGCCAATGAGCCTGCAATAGCAACTATTTGCATCAAAAAGAACATCAAAGGTGCAGTAATATGATGATACCAGTTTGGAGCTGTTAATTCCCCTTCAAAGTACATTAGAGGATAAAAGTCATATTTAATAAGCCACAAAATATGTGGTAAAAATATTATCGTTGCTATAAACGCTGCTATATAGAAAAACTTATTTTTAAAAACTTCTCTCTTAAACATCAAAACCCAAATCAACATTGGTAAAATTATCAAAGCAGTTTGGTATTTGTTTAAAAAACTGAAACCTACAAGAATACCCAGTTTTAGCCAATCAGAACCTTTATTGGTTGTAATGCAATTATGAAAATAAAAGGTTATAGCAGGCAAAGTGAATAATAAGATTACATCAGGGTTAAATCCATAATACCCTGTAACATAACTATAGCACCAGCATCCTTCCAAAAGAATTACGGCAAGCATTGATTTGTTTTCGTCTAAAAATTTTCTTGCTAATCTGTAAATATATATGAATCCACCCACGATAAAAGCTTGGCTCAAAAGATATACGCAAAAATCAGATTTTAAAGGTGCATATGCTAAATATGTCAACCAACCGGCTAAAGGTGGATGTTTTGGCGTCCCAAAATCATGGAACATTCCCCAATAAACACCTTCTAAAGAGTCTGTCGGCATTACAGTTCTAATCATTCCGATAAATGTCCAAACAAGTAAATGTACAAGCAAAAAGATGCCAAACATTTTGTATTCAGACTTCATATTTTTCAAAAAATCAATATTCATTAAGCTTCCCTCTATCTAAATTCCTATTAAAACCCTCAAGCCAAGAGTTTTCATAAATACAGAGGGGATGGGATTTCTCTTGTTCTCTTGCTTTTAACGGGTCTTCATGTTTTGCTGCAAGTTTTCAACTCTTGCAAAACATCTTCGCCCTCAGCTCGTTCACGCCGAACCCAGACAAGCTCCGCTTGTTTGTGGGTTCTCTTCCCATCCGAAACAACCTCTTATGTAATTTTCAAATACAGAGGGGATGGGATTCGAACCCACGGTGGGATTGCTCTCACACAGCCTTTCCAAGACTGCACCTTAAACCACTCGGACACCCCTCTTGGTTATGACAATTATACCACAAAATATAATTTTATACTTAAGAAGTAAGTAGATTTGGCCTTCAACCCAAAATTTTGGTACAAATTGGTACAAGAAAAGTGTATTTTGTCATTATACCTCACCGAGGGATGAGCAAATTTCTGTACGAGCTTTCAGCTCGGATAGCGAACAGATTGAAGAAAGAAGCAACGCTCCGATTGCGAAACTCTGTGAGCGTGGAAGAAATTCAAGACAAGGTTATGATGAAGGGATGACAACGTATAAATAAAACAAAACTGACCCTCACTCGATTTTATATGTTCCATAAACTCAACAACAAAATCGACCTCTCCCGTTGGTAGAGGTATCTGCAAGGATTTTTGAGGACTAAAATCCTGTAAAAATTCCCTCTCCAAGGGGGAGGGTGCCTGAAAGGCAGGAGGGGGTTTTACTATAGATTCAGTTCTTGTATAACCCTCACCCGTATCCGTAACTCCATTCTGTCGTACGGCTACGACCTCATCCCTCGGTGAGGTATTTTTATCCAAATAAAGTCCGATTTAGGGTGGAGTAAATAAAAAATCACCCGGCACATAGGGTGGCCGAAATAAAGATATTATTTTGGTATGCTAAAGCATACCCTACTACTGCCGAGCAAAACGATTAAGTATCGTTTTGCGAGAGGGAACCAAGGACCTTGAAAAATTGTAAAATTTTTCAATTGTAAATTAACACTCAATTTAATGATTAATAACAGACATATTGATGATTTTAAATGTTTAGTGTATAGTTTCACTTCAATTTATTATTTGTTTCGCTTTAAATGTATATCGTGGATTGATATTTTAAATTAATTTTTGGCTTTAACCCATTTTTGCGAATTTTTATCTGTTTCATCCATTAATATCTTATTAAATTTGAACAAAGTTTCATTCAGTTCTTTAAGTTCACTTTTGCTGAACTTTTTACTCAATTTTGTGTTCAACTCATTGATTTGTTCTTGGTTTAATTTACAAGACCTTAACAAATTATCTATTAAATATGTTTCTTTAAATATTTCTAAAATATTATCCATTTTCTGTTTTTCCTTTGCTTAAAAGTATTAATAGCGGAATCACAATAAGTACTAATAGTGCATAGGTTTTATATGTACTTATATAAGCGCTTAACATAGATTGTTGTATTAATTGTTTATAAATCATTGAGTTTGCTGCTATTTCTGCTGTCGTTCTATCCATACCTGTTTGCATAAATGATAATATCAGATAACTTATTCTTTCGGAAAAGTTATTGTTTAGTAGTGTAAGTCTATCTACGAGATATGTTTGGTGTATCTGCGAATATGATGAAACAAACACACCAACGGATGATGTTCCTATTGCAGAAAGAACATTTTTTGTTAAATTCTGCAAACATGAAGCATTTGTCATACCTTCATTGGACACTTTAGAAAATGTAATAGTAATCGAAGGTATAATTATAAAAGTTGAACCTATACCAATTAAAATATTTGGTAAAACAACATTTTGTATTACGATATATAAATTAAGCCCTGCAAACATCATACAAGCAATAAAAGTAAGAATTACACCAGTAAATACTAACTTTTTAGGGTCAACTTTATTTGATAAAAAGCCTGACAGAGCAATACCCAATACTGAACCAACACCCATAGGACCTGATGCTAATCCGCTCAGGTATGCATCATACCCCATTAAACTTTGTAAAAATCTGGGCAATATGGCAACAGAAGCAAAAACAATTCCTATAGCAATTGCTATCATACTTTGCCCAATTGTAAACTGAAAGTTTTTGAAAATCCTCAAATCAAAAAGCGGTTTTTTGTTTTTTAGTTCCCACCATACTAATGCAATAAATGATATTAAAGAAACGATACCTAGTTTACAAATATATGCTGAATCAAACCAACCATTTTTTTGACCGTTATCAACCATTACCTGAAATGTTGAAATCCAGATAATCAAAAGTAAAAAGCCCAACGTGTCAAAATGCTGCAAACCTTGTGCTTTCATATATGGAGGGTCTTCTACAAATTTTATAACCATAAAGAATGACAGAATTGAAATAGGAACACTTATAAAAAATACCCAATTCCAAGATAAATTTGTTGTAAGCCAACCCCCAAGAATAGGACCTATAATTGGGGCTAATAATATCCCGACTCCAAAAACGGCTGCCCCCTTACCTTGTTCTTCTTGCGGAAATGATTCAAATATTATTGCCTGTGAAATAGGCAATAGACACCCTCCACCTAAACCCTGTAATATTCTTCCTAATAGCATTACCCCAAAATTTGGTGCAATACCGCATAAAAAAGAAGCCCCTGCAAAAAGTGCAATACAAAATAAAAAGAATTTTTTTCTCCCGAATACCTTGGAACACCAATCTGTTGCAGGCAGCAAAATACTGCATGCGATTAAAAACATTGTAATTATCCAAAGGCTCTCGTCATCTGATATGGAATAACTTCCAGCAATATATTTTAGGGCAACATTTGCAATAGAACTGTTTAAGTTATCGACAAAAGTTGCTATCATAACCGAAAGAGTTATAATCCATTTATTTGTTTTAGGTCTCCATACTTCTTCTGCCAATGTTTCAGACATTTTTCTCCCCAAACTTAACAAAGCAATAATGTTAAATATTTAACATTATAATAGATAATAAATAACATATAGTCAATTAAAGTAATAATTATCGACTAAAATTGTATGGCAAACCTTTCTTTCATTTTATTTGCTCTATTTAATAGCTTTTGAGCAATGCGGTTGAATTCTTCTATTTCGTCGTCAGTAGATGATAATAATATGTCATTAATTATGTAGTTTTTAATTTTATGATAAAGTTCTTCACCTTTTGGAGTTAAAAAGTTTTTTAATATAATTTTTCTTTTACCTTTTATATGTTCTTCCCGTCTGATATAACCTTCTTTTTGCAATTGCGATAGGAACTTGCAAACATATGAACGGTGCATGGAAATTTGTTGTGCTATTTCAAATTGTAAAATACCGGGGTTGAGATATATTATTTCTAAAATAATATATTCTTCGTGGGTAACTTCAAAATTCTGTTGTTTATGAACCCTTCTTGAAACTTCTTGAAAAGTCTTAACTAACACCTCTGAAGCATATTCCACAGATTTATTATATTGTGTGTACCCGCTTTTTCTCATAGGGATATTATACTATAAGTTTAATAATAATTATTTCAACCAAAAAAATTTTAAACATAAAAAACAATAAATTTTAATTTCGCGCAACACACGAATACTTACTTCAAATGAAAAATAATGTCGGAAGCACATAATATTGCTAAAATACTCTTGGTAGACAGCAAATAGGTTGGGTTTTTAACCCAACATTTCAGTGCAAAAATGTGCAAGAAAGCGGATTTCTGTACGGA
>JAKSUP010000035.1 GCA_024408905.1 bacterium | reverse complement strand
AGAATTATCATAGTATTCACGACTTACCATTTCATCTTTAATAAGTTCGGCAGCTCTACCGTAATCTATAACGGCATTTTTGTATACTGCTTGATTTTCACTTACCCTTGCAGCAGCATCTTGCATCGCTAAACGGTATTCTTCCGGTTGAATTTGGAACAATTTTTGTCCCTTTTTAACATTATCACCGTCGTTAAAAAACTTATTCTCAAGCCAACCATCAACACGAGCTATTATATTGATAGATTTATCTGCCTCAATTCTGCCAACACTATCTGTAGCCACTGGTGCTGCTACCTCAACAGGAGCTGCCACTTCTACACTTTTTGGTAATGACATCTGGTACGCACTCATAAAGCCTGCTATCATACCTTTTCCGGTATTCAACAATATAGGTACAATAATAACAGCTGCAATAATTAAAGACACACGTGTCTTTTTATCCTTTAAATCTATTTTCATAACTTCAATCCCTCTTATTTAATACTTATATAATAACATAAGAGGACGTTTTTCCCAAAAAATTTTAGAAAAATTCATATTAATAGTTTATATATCGCATTTTTATATATTTTAGCTTTTTCTTTATAAATCTATTGTTAGAATATTAAAGAATATCAATAAAACACTTAACTTTTTTAAGATTATTTTTAGATAATATATTCAACCTTGTATTTATTTCATAAATTAATGCAGTTTTGCCTATATCAATTTTATAAATTGAATCATCATAAAAATATGCGATTGGAATAGAAAAAACATCAGAAATGAGTTCTAATGTTTCAGGAGATGGCCTATGCACACCATCTTCAGCACGAGCAATTGTTCGTCTATCCAAATTAACTTTTTCGGCAAATCCTTCTTGGGTTAATTTGTTAGCACGCCTTAATAATAAGATTTTATCTGCTATATGTTGTGTTGTTTGCTTACATTTTTGCTTTGCATCTTTCATAACAACAGATTAACAATTTATTAGACAAATTTCTATCTTATCTAATTGTAAATACGCAAAGATATAACATAGATAAAATATATTACATAAGACATACACTTTACTAATACTGAATAAATAGCTTGTTAAGTTTTGTAAAGAAAGCTATAAAATTTGGGCAATTTTATAAAGTAAAAATACTTTATAGAGATACGAGGATATCCAAAAAATATTACACAAAGAAAAAAGGAGAAAATTATGACAGAACCAAAAGTTGGAATGAAATTTGGAACATACACACAGTCTGGTAATGCATTCCAGAAAGCAAACATTAAAGAACAGAAACTCTTAAATAGCGTTTACACAACAGATAATGGGACATACCGATGCTTAGAAATAGTAGGTTCTAATAGTAATGGAGAAATTGTTGGCACGAGCTTTTCTGCATTGGTACCAAATCAACCACATGTTAACAAAGCAAGACAATTAGAAGCATCTTTAATTGATAGTGACGGATTAATGTATTGTGGTCATTCGTATAAAAGGCCTGATTACTTAGGCGAAAATGATATCGATATTACAAGTGATGTTAAATTTAACAGAATTTATGGAGAAGAAACTTATGCTCTTGATATGAATAAAAACGGTGTTATTGATGAAGGAGAAATATTTAATAATGACGGTACGACAGGTGAACAACATATAGAAAAATTAGATGCAAATGAAAATCTATAGGCAAAGTTGTTTTTTTAACTCAACAAATTATAAAAGAAGATAAACACTAAATTAAGCAGTGTAGAGTAAAAGTCTACACTGCTTGTCTTAATAATAAAAAATGGTTGTTGTTTGGCATACTTTACCAACGGTCCCATTTACCCTCTTTAAGGTGGAGCGAATTTTCGGTAGGGCGACGGACAAAGTCCTAGCCCGTAAGGTGAGGTCAGACGTTACTCTGTTGACACCCCGAATAATTCAAGACAGGATAAAATTTGTTAATAAACGATAGTGAATTTACAAATTCGGGGGGTGGTTGAATATTTTATAGAACCCCCACCCGTATCCGTAACTCCATTCTGTCGTACGGCTACGACCTCATCCCTCGGTGAGGTATAATGACCAAAATGTTTTATATGCACAATCTAAGCATATTTTCGCAAAATCAACCCTCATTAAAGAGGTAATAAATTTTACAGCAAAATATCGTTGGGCAAGTATGCCCAACCGACAGTTTTAATAAATACCAAAACCATAGTATATTTTAAACAATAAACTATATTTATCACTAATTTTTCAATCCGTTTGCCCAAGCTGAAGCGAGCATTTCGCCTTTACCTTCGGGTTTTACTTTAATTAAACGCAATAAGCCATGAGAAGTTTTTACATCAATTCCAAATTTTGATATTCTTACAAAACTTCCCAAATTACCTTCGATATTTTCATCTATTGGTTCTGTTTCAAGAACTTTTATAATTTTTCCGTTGTATTCAAAAAATGCTCCGGGGCATTTATATACACCACGGACAAGATTATGAATTTCTTTTGCTGATTTAGACCAATCAATTTTACATTCTTCTTTTGTTAGTTTATCTGCAAAACAAACCCCTTCTTCGCATTGTTTTTGTGGAACTAAAGTGCCCTCAACAATACCAAGCATTGTCTTTTCCAATAGTTTTGGAGAATTTTTTGAACACAGGTCAAAAAGTTCAACACAATTCATGTTTGGAGTAATTTCAATCGGATAAGTCATACAAATATCACCACAATCTAAACCGAGTTCGGTTATCATTGTGCAAATACCAGTTTTTGTGTCACCATTAATTATTGCACGCTGTATAGGATTTGCCCCACGATATTTAGGCAACAATGAAACATGTAAATTAATTGTTTCGTATTTCGGTATATCCAAAACTTCTTGAGAAAGAATTTGACCGAACGCAAAAGTTACAAAAAAATCAGGTTTCAAATCTTTTAGTGCATTAATAATTTCAGGTTCTTTCCGTATAGATTTTGGTTGAAAAACTTTAATTCCGTTATCCAAGGCATATTGTTTAATAGGGCTTGGAGTTAATTTATGACCACGGCCTGACGGCTTGTCGGGTTGGGTTACAACAGCAAGCACATTAAAATTTTCGGACTTATTCAAATAGTCCAAAGACTCTAAACCAATATCGGGTGTTCCAAAAAATATTATATTAAGCATCTTCTTCTTTTTTTTCTTCTTTTGGCAATTTTTCTATTGCTTCAGTAAGTTCAGGTTCATCAACGATTTTGTCCAGTTCAAGAGGTGGCAAATCATTTTTCTTTAATTGTTCTTCTGCATCAAATCTGTTAATCATATGATCGATAAACAATACACCGTCGAGGTGATCAAATTCGTGCTGAATACAACGAGCCAAAAGCGTTCCGTCTTTTGCTTCCAAAACAAATGCACGACCGTTTCTATCCAAAGCTTTTACCATGACATTTTGATATCGTTTAACACTTGTATATGCGTTTGGAAAACTTAAACAGCCTTCATTACTTATACAAGCACCTGATTTTTTAATAATCTTCGGATTAACAAAAACCATAGGGTTAAGTGGTTCATCGTTTGTTGAAACATCAATAACAAAAACTCTTACATTCTCGCCAATTTGTGGTGCTGCAAGCCCTACACCGTTATTTTTATACATTGTATCCAATAAATCTTCAATTAATACTTTTATTTTTTGAGAAACTTTGTGAACCTCTTTTGAAGGTTGTCTTAAACTTGCTTCTCCATATTTAACAATCTTTTTTATAGACATAGAAATATCCTTCCTCAATTAAATTTTAACATAAATTATTTATGCTTTAAAGTTCCAGATTTCTTTTTGGAACAATACTAAAAATGGAATTAATTCAAGACGACCAATATACATATTGGCAGATAATATCAATTTTGATAAGTCACAAAGGCTGTCATAACTTCCCAAAGGTCCTGTTAAGTTGCATAATGTCGGACCAATATTTCCAATTGTACTGATTGAACCTGTTATCCCGATAACAGTGTTACCTTCAAGGATTGAAACCACAAAACCTGTTACAACCATTATCAAAATATAAAAAGATACGAACATAAGAATTTGGAACAAAATATCTTTTGAAACCGTATAATTATTAACTTTCACATTATATACAGCTTTCGGGTGTAAAATTTTTACAAATTCCGATTTCATAAGTTTAAAAAGCAAAATCCAACGCATAATTTTTACTCCACCACCTGCTGAACTTGCACAACTGCCTGCTAAAATTCCGACAAACAATAGAGCCTTTGAAGTATAATCCCAAGACGCAAAATTATCACTTGACAAACAAGTCGTAGACATAACAGATGACACTTGAAAGAATGAATGAGTTATACTTTTTAAAATGTCATAGTGTGAATTTGCAAACAAAGAAACAGAAAGTAAAGTTGCCAAAATCAAAGCTATAAATAAATACGTTCTAAATTCTTCATTTTTAAATAATACAAGAGGGTTAAAACGTGTGATGGCTTTATATTGCAAACTATAACTCGCCCCTGCACAAAACATAAAGAAACATACAATCCAAAGTATCGGGTTTGTTGCTCCTAATAAACTGTTTGAATTAGGAGAAAATCCACCACCTGAAACAGAAGAAAATGAGTTACAAATAGCAACAAACACATCTTCTCCTGCTATACACAAAAGTATAATTTCTAAAACTGTTAGTCCAAAATATAATTTCCACAAAGATGATGCAGTACTTTTTATTCTCGGAGTAAATTTGTCTTCTTCTGGGAAAGGCGCTTCAGCAAAGAATAATTGACGTCCTGCTATAGCAAATTGTGGTAATACTGCTATAAATAACACGATAATTCCCATACCTCCGAGCCATTGAGAAAAACTTCTCCAAAACATCAATGCATGAGGATAATTATAATTTGTTAAAATTGTACCACCTGTTGCCGTAATTCCTGCTGTTGATTCAAAAAACGCATTTATAGGATTAAATCCATGCAATACATAAGGAATTGCACCTAAAACACCTGCAATTATCCAACAAAAAGTAACCGTAAAAAGGGCTTCGGATTTTTTTATATCGTTGATAGATTTAATCTCATTTACCCCTTTAACAAATTTCCTTAAACAAAATCCACCCAACAGAGTGCCGATAGAAACATATAAAAACGGAAGAATTGATGACATTTCGCCATAAATTAATGCCACAATTACCGGCAAAAAGAGAACTATACTCAAATACATCATTGCAAGAGAAAATGTGTAAGCTAAATACGAAACTCTCATTATTTCACCTTAAAATATTCTCTAATCAACGTCGCGTTTTCACTTGTTGTAAATATTATCAAGTTATCGTCACCCAAAACTTGAGTAGCACCATTTGGAATTATAACTCTGTTTCTTCTCTGAATAATACCTATAACGCCTTTGGCAGGTAGTTTTAAGTCCATAACTTTTTTACCTTCGTAATCTTGTGGTAAAAGAATATTCATAACTTCACCCTTGCCTTGTTCAACTGTTGCAAGAATACCAATATTCGGGCCGCATACATTACTTTTAATTTCATTCAGTGCTGCCGTTTGCATAGAAATAGTGACATCAATCCCGACTTTTTCAAACAAACTTGCATTAGGTGCTGCAGAAACTCTTGAGATAACACGATTAACCCCAAGCTGTTTTGCCATTAAAGAACATAACAAATTCTTCTCATCATTATTTGTAACACTTACAACGACATCTGCAGAACCGATTTCTTCTTCTGTCAACAATTCCAGATCAGTACCATCACCATGGATAACAAGAGTGTTAGAAAGTTCTTCTGCCAAAAATTCGCAACGGGCTTCGCTTTTTTCAACAATTTTAAGCTTATATTTTAACGCTTCAAGGTTTTTAGCAAGTCTTAAACCGACTTCGCCACCACCAATAATAACAACTTTTTTAACTAATTCTTTTTCATGGAAAAACATGCCTGCAAGTACATCAAGAGAATGTGAAAGTCCCATAAATATAACTTTGTCATCTTCTTGTAATACAGTTTCACCACTCGGGATAAACAAGTCATCACCACGAGTTATACCGACAATAAGCGTTTCTTTAGGGAACCCACAAGATTTTACGGTTTTATTTACCAATACAGAATTACCTGCAATTTTGTATTCCAAAAGCCTTGCCCTGCCGTTTGCAAAATTCTCAACATCAAGAGCTTTGGCAACTGTTATTATCCTAAATATTTCTTGGGTCAAGAGTTCTTCCGGCCAAATAACATAATCAATATAGAATTCGGAATTGTAGTCAGCGTCTTTAGCATAACCCAGAGAAGATTTATACCCTTCTTTTTTAACAAAACACATTGTACAAATATTACAGAATTTTTTTGCCGTAAGGCAAGCAATAATATTCAATTCATCAGAATCAGTACATGCAATAAATAACTCTGCATCTTTAATATTTGCAGTTTTTAACACTTCTATATCAGAAGCACTGCCTACAACATAACTGACATCAAATTTGTCTTGAATGTCAGATTTCTTTCTCTCGTTATCTATTACTGTAATATCGTTTTCTTTTGAGAATTGGGAAACAATCGTTGCACCAATCTCATTAGCCCCAAAAATAATTATTTTCATGCCTTTATTTAAACCCAAATTAAATGTTAAGTCAAATGTTAAGAGCTATCCTATAGACTTTAAGACACCTACAATTTTTCCTACCAAAAGCAAGTCATTAATTGTTGTACCACTAATCGTACGCACTCTGTATTCCGGATTCTCTGATTTGATAATAATTTCATCCAAGTTCTTTGAAAGGCGTTTTACAAAAAATTCGTTATTAAAACAGAAAACATATATTTTGTTATCTTGAATTTGGTTGCCGTTCCAATGCTCAACAATCAATTTATCATCATTATCAATAATAGGTGACATGCTGTTTCCACTTGCATTAATCATAGAATAAGTTTTATTGGAAGAATAACCGTTAATCAATATTTTTGAAACAGGCAATTTGATTTTTTCGTCTGAAAAAATAATGTTTCCGTTTCCACAACTTGCAAAAACATCAGTATAATAATCAATATAAACAAGGTCATTATCTGTTGAATTATTTCCCAAAAGTGAAATATTAAAAAAATCTTCTATTTTTTGAAGTTCGCTGACAGTAACTTGGCTATCATTTTTTATCCGATTACTCACAGTTTGGCGAGTTATACCAAGCGCATCAGCAAGCATTGATTGATTTACGTAGTTTGATGTTTTTTGAGAGATTATTGACAATAATTCTTCTAATTTCATGTTTCACCAATAAATTATCGCTTGACATTTGTATCATATTATCTTACAATTGATTATACAAATGTACACTGCTAGTTGATATTTAATCATGTAATCATACATTTGTCAATCGAAACTATCGCAGATATATGAAAGAGGAGTTTATGAAAACCAAAAATAGGTCCGTTATAAATAAGCTAAATGGTCAAAAAGGTGGTCGCCCCAAGCCAAATCCACAAATTAAGTTTGAAATACCCGATATAAAACTGGTGATTTTAACCCCGACGCAATATAATTCACTTCTTGAAAAATACGGATACAAACTTTTAAGAAAATCATTAGAGATACTTGATGAATGGCTATCAAATGGTAGCAGAATTTCAGATAAATATGTAGGAAAGAATAATTATGCACACTTTCGCTCTGACGGTTGGGTTATTAACACTGCAAAGTGTTACATAGACAAATTTACAAATAAATAACCTAATTAGTGGAAGATTAAATTTTCACGTGCTATACTTTATTGTATGGCAACAGAAAATATCACAATTAAGGGAGCGAGGGAACACAACCTCAAAAATGTATCGTTAGAGATTCCGAAAAACCAGCTTGTTGTTTTCACAGGCGTTTCAGGTTCCGGTAAAAGTTCGCTTGCTTTTGATACAATTTTTGCAGAAGGTCAAAGACGCTATATAGAAAGTCTCTCAACTTATGCACGACAATTCTTGGGGCAAATGGATAAGCCGGATGTTGATTATATTGACGGACTTACTCCCGCAATTTCTATTGATCAAAAATCAACAAGCAATAACCCACGTTCAACGGTCGGAACCGTTACTGAAATTTATGATTATTTAAGATTGCTTTTTGCTCGTGTAGGGACTCCTTATTGTCCAAAATGCGGCAAACCTATAAAGCCTCAAACAATTGATGAAATTGTTAATAATATTTTAACCCTTCCGGAAGGTACAAAAATTCAAATCTTAGCACCTTTAGTCAAAGGAAAAAAAGGCGAATATCAGTCTTTGTTTGAAGAACTTAAGCAAGAAGGCTTTGTAAGAGTAAAAGTTGACGGAGAAGTTTATAATCTTGATGAAGACGAAATAACTTTAGCTAAAACCAAAGCACACACAATTTCTGTCGTTGTTGACAGGGTTGTTGTTAAAGAAGAAGCTAAATCAAGAATTGCAGACAGCGCCCAAATTGCGCTAAAAAAAGCAGACGGAGTTATGACGATTGATGTTATCGGAGGAGAAGAAAAAATTTATAGCGAAAAACTTGCGTGTCCTGATTGTAACTTGAGTTTTGAAGAATTAACTCCGAGAATTTTCTCATTCAATGCTCCTTATGGCGCTTGTACAAAGTGTGGTGGAATTGGTGTAGATTTTAAAATTGATCCTGATTTAGTTGTCCCTGATAAAACAATTTCAGTTAATCAAGGTGCCATTTACCCTTGGAGTAAATCTTCAACTTCATATTATGATGACGTTTTAAACGCTATTAAACAAGAATACCGTATGAATTTTGACTTACCGTTCAGCGAAATGCCAAAAGAACACCAGGATATTATTTTGTATGGTTCAGACGAACGTATTCCAATGAGGATAAGAGAATTTGGAAGTCACAGATACAAAACCAAACTTCAAAGATTTATCGGCGTAATTCCGTTTTTGATGAAGCATTATAATACCGAAAGCGAATACTGGAAAGCCGAAATCGAAAAATATATGGTTACAACTCCTTGCGAAGAATGTGGAGGCGCAAGACTTAAACCGTTCCCTTTAGCCGTAAGAATTGCAGGTAAAAATATCCACGAATTTTGTTTGATGCCGATAGATAAAGAACACGAATTTATTACAGACCTTTATCTTACTCTTACTGATTTTCAGATGAAAATCGGGAAACAAATCCTTGATGAAATAAGAGCAAGGCTCAAATTCCTTATGGATGTCGGTTTATCATACTTAAATCTTGCACGTATGGCAGGAACCCTTTCAGGTGGCGAAGCCCAGAGAATAAGACTTGCAACACAAATCGGGAGTGGACTTTCAGGAGTTTTGTATGTTTTGGATGAACCTTCAATCGGACTGCATCAAAGAGACAATGACAG
>JAKSUP010000034.1 GCA_024408905.1 bacterium | reverse complement strand
AAAGTCGATGCAATACTCTTAGATCCATCAACACGTTCTTTGTATCTAAGAATAAGATCATTTGTTGAATATTTAATATCATGACGTACATACCCATCACTGGTCCCTCCATAACGATCATAAGATTTATTTTCATAAATGTCTACCATCGTTCTTGCATCGTATGCGATGTCGTCAAAAGAAATACCATTTTTAATTAACTTATATGCATCAGACAGTGTAAATCGATGTCCCACATGCATATATTGATAAGACGTATGCCTATTAATATCAAATTCAGACGTATATAGCCTATCTCTTTTATATATTTCAAGTAAAAACGGTTCAGCTTGTTCTGGGACATACCCTGCTTCATAAAAAGCTCCTATGTCTTTAGCTATACTTGGCATATCATCATATTCAACGCAGTCATATGTACGGTTTTCTTCTAATGCCATTTGAACAATGTTATTATGGGCTACTTGCATATAGTTATAAAACTTGACGGCATATTCTGCAGGTATGTCCTTTTCATATAAATATTTCACATCTTCTTCCGATGCCAAACATAATTTGTTTTTATAATCATTATAATTGGTTTTCTTTTGTCCTGTTTTTGGTTCTACTTGTAATGTATTAGTAACTTGAACATTAGTTGAAGTATTACTTGGGTTTGACCTATGACGTGTGAGTGTCAATAAAACATCAAGAGCGCACAGACATAAGATTGCATCAAGTCCATTAAGCTCATTGTGTGCTAACTCTACCGGTATTTTCCCAAAACTTGGGTTTGTTTGTGCGTTGTGGTTATTCGCTACTGCTCTGTTATTTACTAATGAGTTGCCATAAGATTGAATTTTGTTGATTTGCATATATATCCCTTTACTTTTAAATATAAAATACAAGTGTTTAAGTGTTATATATACTTGCTAAAACTTCTAAAAAATAAATTTGCTACCAACAGAAACAATTTGTCACATTTGTTTTCAATATAATCAAACCGTCTGTTGTTTATTATCAAATCGAGTGTTAATTTATATTTTAACTGGACTTTTGATTGGAAATTTTTGTGTCATTCTGAGGCACAAAGTGCCGAAGAATCCAGTTCTTGCCGATTTAAACAGTCGGAAATCTTTTGATTTCAAAAGTCCGAAATGTCCGATTTTAGTCAGCAAAAGTCTGTCAAAAGTCCTTGAATTGTCAGCGTGGACATTATTTCACTTCTGTCCATCCTACATACTGTCAAGCAGTGCTTAACCTACAAGAATTAACCAACTGTAGAATTATTCAAAAAATTTAATATTTGTTCAGTGGATTCGCCATTTAAATATCTCGAATAAATTTTATTAATACCACTATCCCCCCAACAACCATTTAGATAAGATTTTGCACCTTTTGCACGAATAAATCCCGTATCAACACATATACCATTTATCCAAGCATCTGTTTTATCATCATCCCATTTTAATCCTTTTTGTTCCAGCCAATCCCTAAATTTTAGACCTTCTCCGGGATGTTTACATGTTTTCGCATCTTCAACTATTTGCCATGCACCCATATATCTACTATTTACACCATCAATTGGTTTATAGATTGGATTTGCCATATAAAGTCGTGGAACATCAATAACTTTTGCTAAGTTTGCTTCTCTTAATATGCCAAGTCCACCATATAATCCTGATGGAGCAAATGATACAAGACTTCGTGAGCAATCGCTATCGGCAAAGTATGTTTTTAAAATTACCGGTTTTTCACCTTTTTTACTTATTCTAAAGACACTTCCTTCTAATCCATGTCCCAGAGATATACAATCAAAATCTTTGCCACCAATTTTCAATGTTAAAATCGAATTTTTTGGAAAAGAACTCATGATTTTACCTCTTAGATGAGTTGAAAGTATGTCAAAAGCTTCCCATAATTCTGTTTCATTAATATCTTGAAACAATTTTGGAACTTCATTCTTTATGTATGCATTACCATTTTTAAGATACGAATTATAGGATGCAGAAGCAAATTTAAATGGCAAATCATATACATCATTTATTTCATAGTGGTCTTTTAAAAATGAATCATTTTCCAATATTATACTATTAGATTCACTAAGAATTTTTTTTATTTCAGCTAATGTATATCGATTTGAATCTGTTGGTTCTCCTAAACGAGGGACTATATCTCCTTGTTTTCCAAGTGATATTTTACGTGGTTTTATTTTAGATTTTATAGTAATCAAGTCAGGATTTAATATTCCATGCTGATTATAATAAATTTGCTCAGCTTCATCATAACTTTTTTTATGTAAAATTTTTAATTCTTTATATATTTGTTTGTATTTTAAAGGTAAATCATCGGCATTAATATTGTTAACAAGACCTTTTTGCTTAATTAAATTGATAAATTCTCTATATTCTTTTTTTGTTAAAAAGAGTTCTTTAGGGGTTTTCTTCAAGTATTCGGCTATGATAGATTTATTTGTTTCAAAATGCATAATATCAGAAATGTTTTGAGTTTCTTTATAAAAGTTTGTCACTTCATCTAATAAATGTTTATTTTGTTCCTTTACATAATTATTATGAGAAATATTGAAAAGTTTAAAAAACCAATTTTGATTAGGAGAACGATAAATTCTCGTAGACTTTGTTGACTCGGAAAATATATTTATTGGTTCAAAATCCTTTGCCACAAGATTGTGTTTCGCTAATTTAATTGAATCTTCTGCCAAAAGATTTTGTTTAGCAAATTTAATCGAATTTCTTGTAACGATGTTATATATATCTTTAGTTATACAAGAGTTGACCATATATTTCCCTTAAATATTTCCTCTACTGATAAAAAGTATTTTTATCTCCTAAAATTGCTTATTTTGTAAAATAATGTTACAAAAATCTATTAGTCTGTAACCCACAAAGGGTGTTTTAATGCACCTTGTTTTATATTTTTATTGCCGATTATCATCATTTTAAATTTATAGAATTAATTAATTAATCATTTGTGATACTTGATTTTGATGCAAAAAATTATCCCCTATATGCTTATATTATTAATTCTGTCAAGCAGTGCTTAACATACTAACTTTATTTAGATTTGTTTTGTAAAATTGTGCGTATTTCTAAATTTTGCTTGCAAATACTTTTTGTTTGTAATATTATATCCTTGTTGACTACCGAAGTATGCTTTAAAAAATGAGCAAAAATTAATTCGGCAAGAACGAGTACTCGGGCGCAAGTCTTAAAACCGTAAACATTATAGCCGGTGTGCTGTGGCTGTAGATGTACCTTTAAGATACTACCCTACAAGTTAAAAAGGACGTGAAAATGAACACAGATCCAATAGCAGATATGCTAACAAGAATTAGAAACGCTAACATGGTTTCTCATCCGTCAGTTGAAATGCCATCTTCTAAATTAAAAGTAGCTTTGGCTAAGCTTTTGAAAGAAGAAGGTTATATTACTGATTATTCTGAAAAAGAAGAAAAAGGCTTCAAATATTTAACAATTGAATTGAAGTATGATGAAGCTAACAAACCGGTTATTACAAACTTAACAAGAGTTTCAAAACCTGGTTTGAGAAACTATAGCAAAGCTAAAAACCTTCCACAAGTATTAGGTGGTATGGGTGTAGCTGTTGTTTCTACAAGTAAAGGACTTTTAACTGACCGTAAGGCAAGAAAAGAAAACTTGGGTGGTGAAGTTCTTTGCTACATTTACTAATATGTAGCTGAAAATAGTATTAACAGGTTCAATTGACAGAAAAGCCTGTACAAATTTAAAAGGAGAAATTAATATGTCACGTATTGGAAAAAAACCTATTGATATTCCATCAGGAGTAGAAGTTAAGGTTGAAGGTAACACAGTTACTGCTAAAGGTCCTAAAGGAACTGAAACTGTTGAATTCAGAAATGAAGTAAAGGTTTCTGTTGCTGACGGAAAAGTTATTGTAGAACCAAATTCAGATGATAGAAAAACAGGTGCTTTGCACGGTTTATTCAGAACTTTGATTGCTAACGCAGTTAAAGGTGTTTCTGTTGGTTTTGAAAAGAAATTAGAAATCGTTGGTGTTGGTTATCGTGCTAACATGGAAGGTTCTAATTTGAACATGGCATTAGGCTATTCTCACCCTGTATTGATTGTTCCTCCTGCAGGTATCACTTTGAGTGTTGAAAATAACACTTTGATTACCGTAAAAGGTTCAAACAAGCAAACAGTTGGTGACGTTGCAGCATTCATCAGAGGAAAGAGACCTCCTGAAGTTTACAAAGGAAAAGGTGTTAAGTACGAAGGTGAATACATCAGACGTAAAGCCGGTAAAGCAGGTAAAAAATAGTGCTACGCACGTAGATATTTTGTCGGAAGTGATTAGTATTTATCACAATGCTAAAGTAATATTACAGCACTTCCTCAAAGGTCAAATCTACATGCACTTTGCACTATGATATCGCCGTTGTGAATGGAACAAAGTGAAATGAACGAAGCAATCTTTGATTGCACCGGCGATAAAAATACAAGTAAAATAAACAAAAAGCCCAAATGAGCTCTTGAATTATTCAAGCAGGCTCGGGTGAAAGGAAAGAAAAATGATTAAACAAGAAATTAGAAAACCAAGAGTTCAAAAAAGACACCAATCTATTAGAGTTAAGTTGGCTGGTACAACAGAATTCCCAAGATTGGCAGTTTACAGAAGTACAAAACACATTTATGCTCAACTTATTGATGATGAAAAACATGTAACAGTATGTTCAGCATCTTCAGTTGACAAGGACCTTAAAGAAAAACTTGCTCACGGTGGTAACATCGAAGCAGCTAAGGTTGTTGGCGAAGCTATTGCTAAAAAAGCTTTGGCAAAAGGTGTTGAATGTGTTGTTTTCGATAGAGGTGGATTCTTATATCACGGTAGAATTGCAGCATTAGCTGACGCAGCTAGAGAAGCAGGTTTGATGTTCTAATTTTTGAACTTCAATTAAAGTTAAATGCAGGAGGTAAATGTTTTTTACAAATTTACCCCCTGTATTTTTTATAAAACTTAATATAAAATATTTATTTCTGTTTTTTTGGTAGAATATACTTGAGGGCTTATAATGTATAAAAAATTATACTTGTCGTTAATAGCAATATTAGTAATATCGTCATTTATGAATGTTGAAGCAAAAATGACAAAAGAAGCACATGCTTTGTATCAACAAGCTTGTGCTTACGAGTACAAAAGTGACTACAATAATGCTATAAAAATTATTAAACAAGCCCTTGATGTTAATGGTGAAGATGCGATGCTTTATACAAAAATTGCAGGTCTTTATTCCGATATAGGTGATTATCAAAACGCACTTTCTGCATATAAAAAAGCCGTAAAACTTCGTCCTAATGATGCGTTTATTTATATCAGTATCGGTAACATTCTTCAAACAACGGGTGATTATGAAAATGCTTATAATGCTTTCAATCAAGCCCAAATAATTTATCCTGAATACAAATACAATTATTTAAACTTGGCAAATATTGAGTATTTTAGAAAAAATTATAAGAGTGCAACGGAATATTATAACGCCTTTTTGGGAGTTTACCCTGAACACATGGAAGCCAATGAAAATTTGGCGAATGTTTATATGTTGACTAATCAAGCTGAAAAAGCGTGTGACATATATTCAATGTTGTTGTCAAAGTATCCTTCTGCATTTACCGAATTTGAAAAATACGGGAATGCTTTATTTGCAACAGAACAATATCAACCTGCAGCAGAAATGCTTGAGAAAGCATATTTGGCAGATAATGACAACGAGAATATTACGGCAAAGTTGGCCTTAACTTACCAAAATTTGGGTGAAAACGAAAAGGCTGCACAAAAATTTGAAGAAACTTTTAAATTAAATCCAGAACTTGTTGCATTAAAGTTTGATTATGCTAATTTACTTGGAAATATGGGAAAATGTAGTGAAGCTATTGAACAATATAAAGAATATTTGAAAGCATATCCTAATGATGCAAACGCATATAGGAATTTGGGATTTGTTTATAAAAAAATCAATAATTATGATTTGGCATTGTTTAACTTTAAAAAATCATATTCAATGGATTCTTCAAATGTTGTAACTAAAAAAGAGTTGGCGCTTTGCTATCACATTAAAAAAGATTATATTAATGCTTTAAAATATTATGACTTTGCATTAAAATCCGAGCCTGAAAATATAGAACTCATTGCTAACAAAGCCCTTACGTTGCACGCTATGGGGAATTATGTTTCTGCAATAGATTTATATAAGACAATATTGGAAAAACAGCCTAATGAAAGGATTGAACAGAATTTGACGTCTGCCTCCATTGCGTATGGATATGATCTTTATGACAAAAAAGATTACGGTCAAGCAATTTTGTATTTTGAAGATGCAATAGATTTGAATGACAAAGAAGCATCAGCATATTTTGGTTATGCAAGAGCTAATGCGAAATTAGGGTGTACGGAAGAAGCTATTTCTGCATACGAAAGAGCAGTTATGCTGGCTCCGGGGAAAATAGAATATGTAAAAGAGTTGAATGAATACAGGAAAGAAAACAAATTAGTGGCTTCGCCTGCAAAAGAAACTCCTGTTGCTACAGAGGAACCTGTGCTATCAATAATTCCACCGGCTGTTGCCGTTACTGAAACTACACAACAAAAAGCTACGGCAAGTAATACAACTTCAGGTGATGGTTACTCTGAACTTATTAAATTAGGAGATGAAGCTTATAAAGCTCAAAAATATGATGATGCAATTGATTATTATACAAAAGCCGTTGTATATAAACCGAGTGACAAAAATACGATGCTTAAAATTGCTAACATATATAAATTGATTGGTAATAATGCCAAAGCATTGAGTTTTTATGATAAGTTATTGACAATAGACGCCCGCAATACAGATGCAATTTTTAATAAAGGACTTGTTTTTGCAAATCAAAAAAAATACGAAGAATCTATAAAATGTTTTGAAAAAGTTATTGAGCTTACACCGGATTATCCTTATGCGTATTATTCAATAGGCCTTGCTTATGAACAATTAAAGCAAAAAGACAAGGCGCTTGAATATTATTATCTGTATTCAGGAATTGAGTCCAATGAAAAGATGCTGAATACAGTTGAACAAAAAATAAAGATTTTAGAAAGTATGAAATAATGAAGTACTTAAAAATAGTTCTGTGTTTTCTGATTTTTTCATTGTTTTTGTCCGGTTGTGGTGTGTGGGATAGAGGTGTGATTTTATTTAATACCCAACCAATTACAAAGGAAAATGTAATGAATGACACTCGTTATTTTACTTCCGGTCAAAGGGTGTATTATCTGTTTATTGCACCCAAAAGGATGAGCAATAAATACATAAGAGTTCAGGTTTTCAAGATGAATGACAAAGATTCTTGGGGTGGTGCTGAAACTGTAAGAACAAAAGATTTTAGGTTGATGAAGGATGAAAGATATTATCATATGGATTATTTTACAATTCATCAAGCAGGCAGATATGGTATGCAAGTATTTTCAACTGATGATTTACAGCACCCATTATCGGTAGGTGAATTTTTTGTTAAATAGTTTGATGTTATTTTCAAAATATTGTATAATCATCTCGTATATAACCAATTAAAGAGGAATTGAGATGAGCGAAATTTGTGCAAATTGGACTGCTTGGCTGAAAAAGAATCGTTTTGCCGGCCAAACTCCTGAAATGGTAGAACAAACTACAAGATGGTTGGAAGCAGTCAGAGATGTAATCTTGGTATATGCTGATATTAAACCGTATGAAACAGTTTTGGATATTGGAACCGGTACTGGTTTATTAGCGTTCAAGGCATTGGAACAACAAGATTGTAGTGGAAAAGTTATCTTTTCAGACAAATTTCAAGATTGTTTAGACGATTGTAAAAGGATTATTGATGAATTGGGTTTGCTTCATGGGTATGAATTCTTGCTTTGCCCTTGTGAACATATAGCATTACCGGATGCAACAGTAGACAAAGCTTTGATGCGTTCAGTTTTGGTACATATAGCAAACAAACAACCTGCAATAAGTGAGATATATAGAGTTTTGAAACCCGGTGGTAAATACTGTGCATTTGAGCCAATAATTCGTTCTAACACAAGATATTGGGAAATTACACACCCGACATTTATTTCAAAATACCAAGATTTTAAGAAAGTTGAAAATGAGTTAATGGAAAATCCTTTGGATTCATTGTGTAATTTTGATGAAAATACATTAAAAACAAACCTTGAAATAGCAGGCTTTTCAGTTCCTGAGGTTAAGGTACAGCAAATTAATTCAAAATACGTTGTTCAACCAAATATGGTTGAGGCTTGGTTTAAAAATCCACCATCTCCGGACCAACCTTCTACGAGGGAAAGATTTATGAAGTATTTTGATGAAGCAACTGTTGATAAGTACATTCAAGAAGTTGATAATTACCTTGTCGGCAGAGAAATTCAGTTGCGTTCTAATGCAGTATTTATAAACGCTACAAAATAATTTAATTATGTGAGGCAATAAAATGGAAAATCAAACAGCAATAATAATTCCGGCAAGATACGGATCATCAAGGTTAGAAGGTAAACCCCTTTTGAAAGCTTGTGGTAAACCTATAATACAATGGGTATGGGAAAAGGCATCAAAGGTGCCAATGGTAGATAGAGTTATTATTGCAACTGATGATGAAAGAATTTATAATGCTTGCAAAGATTTTGGTGCAGAAGTTGAAATGACATCTGCTAATCATAAATCAGGCAGTGACAGAATAGCAGAAGTCGCTAAAAGACATCCTGAAATCGGATATATTATAAATCTTCAAGGGGATGAACCTTTGATTGAGCAAGCAAATATTGAGCTTGTCATAAAAGGGGTTAAATTTGATGATAAAGCAGATATTTCAACCTTGGTTAGAGAAATAAAAGACGAAGATGAAGTTATTAATCCGAATTTAGTTAAGTGTATTTTTGATGTAAATAATTATGCAATGTATTTTTCGTGTTCTAAAATTCCTTATGAAAGAAATGTCGGGAAAACTAAGTTCTATGGTCATTTAGGAATTTATGGGTATAAAAAAGAAGCATTATTCAAAATGACAGAATTACCTCAAACTACTTATGAAATGGCAGAAAGTTTGGAACAATTGCGAGCATTGCAGAATGGAATGAAAATTAAGGTTGCCGTGGTGGAAAATGTTCCTGTCGGCATTGATACAATGGAAGATTTTGAAAAATTCAAAGCTATGGTAGAGGGGTAAATTTTTATATCAGTTACTGACCAACTTTAGACATTATTTCAGCGATTATTTTCTCAGGGTTGTAAAAACAAATCAAATGGCTGTTGTCTTCTTTTGCTCTAATTGGCTCAAGAATTTTTATTAATTCAAT
>JAKSUP010000336.1 GCA_024408905.1 bacterium | reverse complement strand
TGCATTTGTTAGTTAGTATACCACCGAAACAAAGTGTGTCAAGTTTTATGGGGTACATTAAAGGAAAAAGTGCACTAATGATATTTGATAAGCACGCAAATTTGAAATACAAATTCGGCAACAGACACTTCTGGGCAGAGGGATATTACGTATCAGCAGTTGGACTGAATGAATCAACGATAAAGAAATATATTCAAGACCAAGAGAAAGCAGACATAGCATTAGATAAATTAAGCGTCAAAGAATACGATAGCCAAGGTGGCAAGAACATTAAGGCTTGAACAAAGAGAAAGCCCGCACCTTGAGGTACGGGTTAGTATCGGGGCTTATAGCCCCTGTGCAAACAACCCGTTTGACGGGTGGTTATGATTTTACGCTAATAAAGTATTTAATTTGTCAATAATTTTTGATGAATTTTAACAAAACCAATCAATATAATTAGAAAAATCAACTATATTTTCTGAGCTTGAAAAATAAACACTCACATGATAAAATATAAGAAATAAATATATGAGGTTGTTTTATGAAAATAATTGCTCACAGGTGCGGAACAGACAAGCATCCCGAACAAACCATCGCTTCCGCACTGCATTCACTTAAAAACGGAGCTGATTATGTTGAGGTTGATATCAGGTTTACATCTGACAATATTCCTGTAGTAATACATGATTCAACACCTGAAAAGCTCTACGGTATTGATACGCCTGTATCTGAAATGTCAGTTGAAGAATTTCTCTCTTTAAGAAGAATTGAAGATGTATCTGTTTGCGGACACAGCTTTATACATTTTCTTCAATGCGGAATTGACAGAATGCTTTTCCATTGCAAAGAAGGCGGAGAAAAGCTGAAAATAATTCTTGATTTATGTGAAAAATATCACATTTCAGATAAAGTTGTTTTCGGTGTGCAGACATCTGACGATGTTTCGTTAATTAAAAACCGCAACAAAAAAATAAAAGTGCTTGCTTTTATGCCGAAAGTAACCGACATTCAGGATTTTGCAAATGCAGGAGCTGATTATATTCGGCTTTGGGAAAAATGGCTGACAGATGAAAATATTGCATCAGTTAAAGCTGCAGGCAAAAAATTATGGATTATGTCAGACTCGCCGACTGTCGGAGAAGTGACGGAAAACAGCTATGATTTTTATTACAGATGCAATGCCGACGGTATTCTTGTAAACAAAGTAATTCCTGCGATTGAATATTTTAATAAGTTATAATAAAAGGATGTTAATTTATGAAAATTAATAAAACAAAAAAAGTATTACCGCTGATAATTTGTGTAACGGGAATTATTGTTTTTGCATTGATTTTTATTTTAAGACTAAATATCATGACACTTGCAGCCGCAGTATATATGTGCATTGTATCAGCAATAATTTTATTGGGTATTCTGACGAAGAAAACTCTGTATATATTTGATGTTATCGGATACGGTACAGCCGGCGTAGGAATAATTCTGTATGACATTATTTTCGGTGCAGATGCAGGATTCGGAGC
>JAKSUP010000335.1 GCA_024408905.1 bacterium | reverse complement strand
TGTCGCAAACTATGATTTGGCAAATGGTATTATTAATATAAGTTTGCAATTATTGGCAATAAAACCGATTGAATTTTGTATGAAAAAGTTTGCTGATACAAAATTAATGAAAAAATTCTTTATGAATCTTGATGAAAAACTGGGCAGTACTGATAATAAATGTGTTATGGGACTTTTAAAACATAAGGAAGGTTTGGTAAAAGGTTCTGTAGCCTTGATGTCAACAATCATTTGTCAATATGTTATTAAAAGGTTTATAGCTCCATATATTTCAATGCCTGTAAGTGAAAAGTTTAAAGAATGGGGATTGGTAAAACCTAAATTATACGACGGTGAAACTTACGACAAAAAGAACCGAACAAATAAGGTTGCATAATTTGTTAATAATTATGACGTTTTGTTTTCAGCCTGTTATTTTTGTGGGATAATTTTTTTAGAGTTTTAAGAATATTATATTAGCGGGAAGTAAGAGATTATGAGTATTTGGACGTCAATTAAACATTTTTACAGAGTGCCTGAAGCAGCTGAGCCTATAACAGATAAAGAAACAATAGATAAAACATACGCACAATGGCGAATGAGGATATTTTTATCCATGTTTTTCGGATATATTGTATTTTATCTTTGTCGTAAAAATATTTCTGTAGCTTTGCCGGCAATGCAGGATGCATTGGGGTATACACCTGTTGAACTCGGGTTGCTCGGCAGTTCGTTATATTTTTCGTATGCGGCAGGAAAGTTTATTAACGGTATTATTGCGGATAATACAAATGCAAAAAGAATTTTACCTACTGCATTATTTATATCAGCATTTGTGAATATTTTATTTATTCTTTGTGCCCATTTTATTGCACCGGAAAAAATTTCAATATTCGGGCTTCCTCCTGTTTCAATTTTATTGTGGCTTTTGGCATTTTTCTGGGGTGTAAACGGCTGGTTTCAGTCGATGGGATTTCCTCCTATCGCAAAAAATTTATCTTACTGGTTTGCCAATAAAGAAAGAGGAATAAAATGGTCGCTTTGGTCATCATCTCATGAAATAGGAACATATTTAAGCGTTGTCCTTTCAGGGTTTTTAATAACTCATTACGGTTGGGAATCAGTATTTTATGTTCCCGCATTTATTGCAATTATTTGTTGCTATTTCTTTTATAAAAACTTGCAGGATAAGCCGGTCAGTATCGGACTTCCCGATATCGAAAAATATAAAAATCCCGATTATTCGGAACCTGCTACGGAGTTGACAGAAGATGACAAATCTACGTACTCGGATATTTTCAAAAAATATATTATCAAAAATCCGACTGTTTGGCTTTTGGCAATAGCGTACATATTTGTATATGTTGTAAGATACGGTTCAATAGATTGGCTTGTTATGTATCAGGTTGATATGAAACATTATACAATTGCGGAAGCTGCAAAAAGATTAAGTTTCTTACCGTTAGTGGGCGTCTTGGGAACAATCGGAGCAGGATTTGTTTCAGATAAATTTTTTGGCGGGAAACG
>JAKSUP010000334.1 GCA_024408905.1 bacterium | reverse complement strand
CGTGCTTTGATAGCGAACTGGTAGTTTTTGGATTTCTTCTTTCACAATTTCATCTTTTGTTAGGCCAGCCTCCGTAAGCAAAGTATCCATTACATATTCAAGCATGGTGTTTGAACCTACACCAATTGGAACATTGCGAAGGTCAGTTAAAGTTTGAATTGTAGCGTCATTGCTCATGATTCCAAAGCGACCTTGATCTGCCTCCATACCAAGCGTTACCCACTCAATGGCAGTATTTTGATTTTTGTCAAAGATACTAGCAGTAACAACAATATCAGTCATTGCATAATCGACCTCGCCACTTGTAATACCTGCGATAAGTTCTGTAGCACTACTAAAAGTTTTGATATTTGCATCAATGCCTTCTTCTTTAAAAAGCGATTGGTCTTCGGCAACCCAATAGGGGAGAAAATCTTCGGTTTGAAGAGTGCCAATATTTACGGTGGTTTTTTGTTTTTGATTGTTGCCTGCTTCTCCACATGCAACTAAACTTACGCTGCAAAGGGCAAGCGCCATACACGCCAAAAATAATATTAACTTTTTATATGTCATAAACATTTTTATCCTGTAAAGCAATTTGACCCATATAGCATTTTATTACAAGTTGGTTAATTTGAAAACATACAAAAAAGCAACTGGCTTAAAAATACACGTCTTTTAGTAGGATTAATACTTATTAAAACTAACGCAACTAGTAGTTAAATATAAACGAGGTTAAAATATTTTAAGTCAAATTAATTTTGAGCATATTCTGCAAGATTAGTCCTATATTCAAGGCATTTTGCATCCGCTTCTTCTGCTGTACAGAACGTGACAACTTCATATTTAAAAGTTTTATCGATATCATTTTTTTTGTTGTCTGGCGCATCAACACAACCTATCCACCCAAGCCCAAACTTACTTTTATTAAAAAAACTAAAATCAATTTGAGAATTATAGGAAAACAATATAGAGTAGATATCTTTAAGTTTATTAAAGGAAGTAATATCTGCTATATTATTAGCATAAAGCGAAAGCATACCAAAACATGCACCGTTTGGTATCCAAGAAATATCCGTAATATTATTATGTTCTAACAAAAGAAAACCGATCTTATAACTTGAAGTGTCCATTCCAGCAAACACAGAAGCATCAGAAATTTGATTATAAGCTAAATCCACTTTATCTAGTTTGCCAACAGAAGCTTTTAGTGAACTAATATCGGAAATTTGATTATAAGCCGCAGCAAGAATTTCTAACTTAGTATTATTTTCTAAACCTTTTAAACTTTGTATTTTATTATTAGCAATAGCTAATGTATCAAGCTTTTTGCAATTTGTTAAAGGCTCTATACTTGTAACACTATTATTACTAATATTTAAATAAGTTAAATCTTCAAAATTATTGTTAAAACATGCAATATCGGAAATGTTGTTATCGTTTAATGCAACTCTTTTAAGTTTGTTATTGATGTCTAAAGAAGAAACATCAGTAATACTATTTGATCCTAAGTCTAAATGTTGCAAATCTCGTGA
>JAKSUP010000333.1 GCA_024408905.1 bacterium | reverse complement strand
GTATAATACTAATAACTAAGCAGTCCAAAATGTGTATGCTTTATGTTTTAACTAGAATCTTTTTGCACAGGGTTGGTTATAATACTTACCGGTACTAAAAAAGCTAATAGATTCCAGAAAACCTACTAGCTCAATAGTACTCTTAGACACAAACTAAGGAGTACAGTATGTATTTTAACCTAATAGGTATTAAATTACCAAAATTGTTGGATTGAAAACCAACATCATTACCTATCAAAATGATAGTTCCACTTTTAAATAAAGTGAGAGATAGTTTTTATAGACAAGCTAATAAGCTGTACGATACAGCAAGAAAATATGGATTTGAAAATGCTGAAGCAATGCATTTATTTCTAAGAAATAAGCACTTTGAAAGAAACTTCCGTGTTTTTTGTGATATATGCGAATTTATATATGACAATAAGATATCTATAAAACAATATTTTAGATATCATAATTTTCGTACGCACTATAAGTATCGATGGTTTTATTATTTTAAAATAACGATTAGCAAGATATTAAATTATGGAGTTAAATGTTGATCAAGTTTTCTAAATGAATTACCAATTCCAAACAATCCTAAAATTAAATATAACAAAGTTATAAGAAAAGCAATATGTGATAGATATTTCTACATTAGAGATTCAAAGAATTGACCAAAGTTAAGAAAATCAGAACAATGAATTAATTTTACAACTTTCTGATTGAGACTAGCAAACGGCGAGGACTTAAAGCAATATGCAAACCAACTATCACATATTTCACAATCTACTTTAAAAAAGATTTTAAAAGAAGATCCAAGATATAGTCCAATTAATCCTAAAAGGCTCAAAAAAGACCACCCATTAAGAGATAAACCAAAACCTCCTGGTTGAATCCAATTAGATATAAAAGTATATGGTTTATTACAAACAGGAAGAAAAAAATATGTCTACCAAATAGATGCAATTGATTTACAATCAAGAGTTACAAAAGGTCACATACTATTTGCTCAAACCACACAGGAAATTATGGAAAAGGTTGAACAAATGAAGCTAGAATTTGAGGAAGAAGGAATAAAAATTAAGATAATTCAAACAGATAATGCTATGGTATTTAAACACATTAATTTTGTTACAAGCAATGAATTTAATCAATGATGTAAAAATTTAGGAATAAAACATTTGTTAATTCCTCTTGGAGAACCTGAATGCAATGGTTGTATAGAAAGATTCCATGAAACAATTGATAAAGAACTAGTTTACACATTGCAAGAGATCAAGATTCTAAAACAATTAGAAGAAGCTTTACAAACATATTTGTATAAATACAACAATCATCGATACCATCACTACTGTGAACTAAAAGATAAACCACTAAAACAACAATATATGAAACCTATTGATTCAATAAAATACTTTGCTAGTATAATGAATAAACTAAGCTGTGCAAAAAGCTTGTAGTCTGAGCAAATTATGAAGAAATTTCCAAAACTGAATTCAATCGACGTTATAATATTATCGATATTCTAACAAGTTTG
>JAKSUP010000332.1 GCA_024408905.1 bacterium | reverse complement strand
GTTCGAAATGAGCGGAAGTTTGACGTTAGCTCCAAGCAGGAAATACACCTGTTTGACTTGATATCCAAGTGCCAGCATACCCATACCATAAAGAGTGTTTTGCGCGTCTTTGTAGTTGGAATATTGATATTCATATCTAAATGCTTCTCCGTCGAAGTCTTTGGCTTGTCGGTATTCAAGATAGTCGTTCATTTTTTCTCGCGTGAGTTCATAGTCTGCACCAAGTCCGAGTGTGAATAGGAATCCTTTGCTATTGAGTTGGTAACGGAAGGCGAAGTTTGCATCCATACCGAGGTCGGTTTTTGCTACGGAATTAGAAGGAATCATCATATCCGCTCCGAGTCCGAGTGAAAATCCGAGGTAATTGTTGGTTTTGTTCACGGTAGAGGTCATGTGCGCAGCATTCGCCATTGCAAGCGAAAGGCAAATTGCAAGACCTATTAAAAAGAATTTTTTCATTATCTAATAAAGATTTTAAGTGTTTCCTGAGTATCTGTAAAGCGGATGATATAATCTAAAACTATAAAATGCCCATTATAAAATATAATACTTTTGTAGCATTAAAAATAGCATTATATAAATGCCTATAATGGTATATATTTTCGCAAAATATACCAAGAAACAATAAAAACGCCGCAAAATTACATAATTTTTTTCAAATTGCCAAAAAAAATAGTAAAAATATATAAATCTTAAGATAAGTCTGCCCTAAATTTTAGTCAATAATTCACCTCTCGCCTAACACATACTTCAGTGCTGTCGTTAACGCACAATTAACAGATGATAACCTTGCCTTAACCTGATATGATAATGGCATAATTATTAATTTTGAATAAAACATCACTTATTCATAGCTTGCATAAAAGTATCATTTTGATATAAAAATAGCGTTTTTTTTAGTAAAAAATAAATATTTTAGACTAAAAATTTTGCAAATATGATATTTTTTACTTACCTTTGCACCCACTTTTGAGAAAAGTCTCAAATTTTAACATATTTATTTGCATTAACTATTATTTCGCGTTTACCGAAATACCGACCAAGTTTTCTGGAGATAAACAATTGAAATAATATATAAGGTATCCCATTTAGGGAGCCATACTCTTCGTAATAGTAATATGCACACAAATTGTGTGTGGTTTCTTAGAAGAGTAAAGGTCTCCTTGGTCGGTTGCCTTGGTATGCGATAAGAAATCACACTTTCTTTATTGTGTCATGCGATTGATAGTTATGCCTAAACATATAGCAAATACCTTGGAATAGCCAAGAAAACACACATTAAAATAATTATCAATTAAAAAGCTTATGACCTTTTGCTTATGTTGTAGATTAATATCTATGATTATACCAATGAGCAAATCATGTATCATAGCAAATTTTGTAATGAAAGTAAGGCAGTTGCCCCTATAAACAACGATGAATAAAAAATTTCTCTTAAGCATTTTACTTACTTTGTTTGTAAGTTCTGCTGTTCGTTCACAACAAGTTTCTGTACCATATCTTATGGGTTTTGAAGAAGAGGATTCTAC
>JAKSUP010000331.1 GCA_024408905.1 bacterium | reverse complement strand
TAAAAAATAAACCGCCGAACAGTTTTTTTAATTACTGAACGGCGGTTTTTTATATTTTGTCGCAAAGGCGACACATTCGTTATTCATTTTCTCTTATCATTTATCTGGAAAAGTCGCCCGATAACAAGAGAAAAGAGAAGAGAACAGAAAGAAAAAGCCGCAAAATGCGACTTTTCTTTTTGTGATTATTGCCCCTTTTGACAAACAAAAAAATAATACAGTAGAATTGGTTTCTAATGTTCTATTAGTATTTACTATAGTACCAACCATATGTACCAGTTTCGTAACTACCATCTGCATATTCAAGCGTAATTTGATCAACGGTAACCTTGGAACAATCTGCACTGTATCCGATAACATCATCCCACAAACAAAATTCTTCGTTTGGATTAAAAGGTCCTGTTATGCGACATTTACAAAAATCATTACCATTAATTTCATCATAAGCAGGATCCCCTACAGCATTTTCAAATTTAATTAACACGATACAATACTTTATAGTTTTTCCTGATATATTTTTTGCTTCCCACCTAAAATTAATACCGTTTGCAGAATTTGTATTAAAGTTTAAGACAGATGGTTTACCAACCCTTTGATTCATATCTACTTCTACAAATTCTCCACATCTTGTACATACACCTTTTTGATAATCATGTCCTAAATCATCACAAGTTAACTCTTCAGAAGATGTATATTTTATTTCTTCGTCGTCATAGTTATCGGTGTTATTGGTTGTTGTTTCAATAGAACAAGAACACAAAATAAATAAGCACATTATTAAACTAATAAAAGTAAAAAATTTTTTCATAAGACTTTCACCTATCAATTTTTTTGATTTATCCGTTCTTTAATGCTTTTACTGTTTTCAACAAGTTCGCCAAACGCATATAAAATTACATAGCTTATGTAAGACAGCACAATTCCGAATACTATTATTAAAAAAGGAATGATTACCTCTAATCTGTCCGGAAGAGCATCGCCCTCAACAATTGCTATAACAAAAGTTAATATCAAATTAACAATTAACATTACTTTTGCAACATTTTTAACTTTTTTGCCAGCGTTCTCAATATTAAAAATTCCCATACAACATTATTCCTTTCATTTATTAGTGTGCTATTTTTTCCGTTTGTAATGCCACTTTGCATAACTGTCTGACCGCCGAAACAAAATAGGGCAAACCATGCTTCTCTTGATATTCCTGAATATCTTTAATAAGTTCGGTATCGGATTCAATAAAACTTATCTTTTTATTCATTTTTTCACCCCCCTCGAAAAATATTATAGACATTTTCTATCTATTTGTCAATAGACAGTTTGTATCTATCATATAATAATAGCGGTGATAATATGTATTTAAGTTTAGGAGAAAAAATTCGTTATTTGCGAGAAGCAAGAGAATTAAATCAAACCGAACTCGGAAAAGCATTAAATATGACACAAAGAAAAATATCATATATTGAATGTGGCAAATTTGAGCCGTCTATTGATGATATAAAAGCATTTTGCAATTACTTTAATATTTCCTCAGATTATTT
>JAKSUP010000330.1 GCA_024408905.1 bacterium | reverse complement strand
ATTGAGCAAACATATCTTCATAATTTTTAAATCCGTCCATTTTCATCACCGAATTTATTATATCACAACTTTTTTGTTATTTCCACGGTTTTAAGAAAAGAGCCTGCAAAAAGTTTCCCCATTTTTTGCAAAAAGTTTCCCCATTTTTTCAGCACCAACCAAAATCAACATCATCAAATAACGATAATTGCATAGATTTGGGCTTTTTGGTAAGCATATCGGATATGCCTTGTTTGCATTTTGAAAGTACGGCAAACAAACCGTCAGCTATTGCATAAAATACAAATTTATTAGCTCCGTATATTCGTTTTGAATATTCTATTATCTGCATCACAGTTGCTCGTTCGTCACTTTTTTCGCTGATTACACCTATATATCCCATCGTTATCGTCAACAACAAATCAAGATTTCGTATTGAATTTAAAGAACGTACCCTTAAATTTTCGTATCCAAACTGCTGTTTCTTAAATCTATAATATTCTTCTATTCTCCAACGCATAAGATATACCTTTACTACTGCTACACCAAGTCTTTTATCTGTGCTTTGAAGATTTGTAATGATAAGCATAGGTTCTTTTCCAAAGCCATAGCATACAACTAAGTTCAAATCATCCTTTGGTCTGCATACAAGCCTGATTGGAATTATTGTTATCTTGCAATCGGCATTTATGCCATTCTTTTTCTTGAATTTTAAACTATATTTGCCCTTGAATTTATGTGCTAACTCTAATACATTTATTCTTTTTCCGTTATAGATAACATCTCTGTTTTTCTTTGCTCTGATAACAAACTTTTCTTCGTTCTTTATCAGATACTCATAATATCTGTTATTGTCATAACCTCTGTCAAATGCTCTGATATTGTTTTTATTAAAATGACTGCTTAAAAACTTTAAACCGTTTATTGTTTCTTCGTCCTCGCTTACATAACCTTGCTCTGCTTGTGAATATATCCTTGAATATACAGGTATCGGCATTTTCTTTTCCGGTGTAAGTGCGGTTATTCCCAAAGTATGATAACCAAGCTTATATTCTCCGGTGCTTCCGTCACGGACTGTTGCTATACACTCCATTTTTGTTGTGTAATCTTTTGTAATATCGCTTCCGTCTACTATTAATATTGTTTTATCGTTTATTTCTGATTTAACAGCTTTCAGATAATTTTCAAACAATTCATTTCCTTTGTCAAATTCCTTTAAATTTCTTGACAGACGGTCAATTATTTTCTTAACAGATGTCTTTTCTTCAAGCTTTCTGCTTATTTCCGACAACATACAGCTTTGTGAACTTAATATGCCATACATCATTTGAGAAACAAATTTAAATTCAGGTCTTGAAAAATTTTTTGAAATTTTTTCAGAAAATTTTAAAATACCCCTTTTCAAATTATGGTTAAGTGTGTTACAATAGTTATACATAATGCAATATCTCCTTTCGGTAATGTTTTTCGTCAATTACATTATACCATACTTGGAGTAATATTGCATTATTTTTTTATTAAAATTTCAATTTTTTATCCTTGGTTTTCCCCGTATTTAT
>JAKSUP010000033.1 GCA_024408905.1 bacterium | reverse complement strand
TTGTTTCTACAGTATATTTCTTTCTGCATGGTTGTGCGCATTCTCCCCTATTGGCAGAACGTCCTCCTATATACTGACTCAAATAACATTGACCACTAAATGACACGCATAAAGCCCCATGGACAAAACATTCCAGTTCAAGATTAGGGTTTTCTTTGTGGATTTGTTTTATTGTATCTAAAGGAGTTTCCCTCGCTAAAATTACCCTCGTAACACCAATGTCATTGAAAAACTTAACTTTTTGGGGTAAATAATTATCACATTGTGTGCTTGCATGAATGGACAGGGGTAAATTTATTTCCATAAGCCTTTTTAATAATCCCATATCTTGAATAATCAATGCATCTACACCTAATTCGTAGAGGTTTTTTGCAAGCTCTACAGCTTGTTCAAGTTCATCATCCGTCAGAATTGTATTCAAAGTTACATGTACTTTAGCCCAAAATTTATGAGCATAATCAATAACTTCTTTTATATCATCCAGCTTATTAGATGCATTTTTTCTTGCACCAAAAAAATTAGCACCGATATAAACTGCATCTGCACCACAATCAATTGCAGCAAACGCAGTTTCTTTATCTTTTGCAGGTGCTAATAATTCAATCCCCATTTTTTTAGCCTAAATGATTTCCAAAAATCTTTTTGAAAAACCCAAGTATATCGCCACCCATTTCTGTTCTGTTTTGAAGTCTTTCGTAATTTTCTTCCACGTAGGAATTACGTGGATCTACTGATTTTAATTGTTCCATATAATCAATTGCACCGGTATAATCACCGATAGATTCTCTGAATTCTGCTATCTTTTGTAATGCACTAGGGCTATTAGGCTGTAAGTCAACCAGTCTTTCATAAAACTCACAAGCCTTCGTTTTATCACCGGTTGTTTCTAATTGTGATGCTATAGTTTCAATCAAATCTACATCCGAATCGTTAAACTGATACGCCATCATATACTCGTTTAACGCAACATCTTTATTGCCTTTTAGATTATTGTATTTTGCCCAACAAATATGTTCATTAAAGCCATCATCCAATTCTTCGTATATCAAAGCTCGCATTTGATAAATTAACGGAGAATTTGAATCAAGTTTTTCATATTCATCAATCTCAGCAAATGCATTTTCAAATTGTTTTTCTTGAAAATAATACTGAGCTAATAGTGAATGTATTAGAGGTTGTGTTTTGAAATTTTCTCTAACTTTATCGAGAATTTCGAAGGCTTCAGAATTCTTACCCATATCCATCAATGCCCTTGCTTTGGTTAAATCATTTTTAGTAATTTCGTAAGCTTTATCAGGTTGTGAATTTCTTATGTAATATCCTGCCAAAATTTCTTCAAACTGAGCATAGCCTCTTTCTTTAACTGCCCTTTCTAATGTTTCAACAGCAGAATACAAGCCCTCTGTTTTTTCATATAATTCAGCAAGTTTTATAAATACCAAAGGATCGCTGCCTTCAACATCAGATATTTTTAAATATTCATCAATTGCGTCTTGGTATTTGCCTTGTTCTTCACAAATCCCTGCATACAAAAATCTGGCAGGCAAACCTTCCTTCAAATCAGTTGCAGAATCAATTGCTTTTTTGTATGCACTTTTTGCGTGACTAAATTGCTGCTGGAGAGAATACATATTGCCTTTTAGCAAATAATGTTTAAATTTATCTTCTTCGCAAAACAAATCTATAAGTTGCTCGTGAGCTAAAATATTTGAAGGATCTAACTCCAGAATTCTGCCATAAAACGCTTTTGCTTCGTTCTTGTTATTAAGAATAAGAGCGATATGCCCGAGTTTGGTCAAAAGCTCAATATCATTGCTTCTGTGTGGCAATTCTTTTTTATACTCAGCATAAGCTGCTTCGTATTTTTCATCCATTTCTAATTGTTCTGCTAAATTCATTATAATCTCCTAGTTATATTTGTTTTGTGTTATAGCAAGTCCCTCATTGTAATAAGATGTTATACCCTCTTTTGCTTTAGTTAGTGTTGCTTTAAGGGTTTCCAGTTCCTCTTTTGAGAAATTTTGCAACACAAAAACCTCAGAAGGGATATTAGGTTGTGGACCTATCCCGATTTTTAATCTTGCAACATTTTGGGTACCTAAGTGTTGTATAACTGATTTAATACCGTTATGACCCCCGTCTGAACCGTCACCTCTAAATCTTATTTTACCCAAAGCTAAACTCAAATCGTCATAGACAATTAGGATCTCTTCAATGGCTATCTTATAATAATCCATAACTGCACGAACAGCTTCGCCTGACAAATTCATAAAAGTAGTAGGTTTTATTATCAAATAGTCTTCTGTACCGGTTCTGAGGTTTGCCATTAAACATTTTAGGCGAGAATTTTCACGGAAAGTAAGATTAGAGTTTAGGGCAATACTGTCTGCAAGCATAAAACCTACATTATGCCTTGTAAAGATGTATTTATCACCTATATTTCCTAAACCTACGATTAATTTCATACTACTTGAACCTTCGCATATTTTTCATCATTTGATGCATTGATAATTTACCACCCAACTCAGCACCAAATTTACCTGCCATTTTGGACATATTAGCTTTTAATCCGGACATGCCCTTCATCATTTTTCGCATTTGTTCAAATTGATTTATGTATAAATTAATATCATTTAAAGGTATACCGGAACCTTTCGCAATTCTGCGTTTTCTTGATGAATTCATCAATTCGGGATGTTCTCTTTCTTCAGGCGTCATACTTTGGATAAAAACTTCTATTCGTTTAAATTGTTTTTCTCCTTCATGAGAAATCATTTGTCTGTCATCTTTTGACATTTTAAGACCAGGAATCATACCCAACAATTGATCCATTGAACCGAACATTTTCATTTGAGATTGCATTTTTAAGAAATCATTGAAAGAGAATTCAGCCTTCGCCATTTTCTTTTCCATTTCAAGAGCAGTTTTTTCATCAAACACTTCTTGCGCTTTTTCCACAAGGGATACAATATCACCCATTCCTAAGATTCTATCTGCCATTCTTGAAGGATAAAAGTCTTCTAATGCATCAATTTTTTCACCAGTCCCTGTCAACTTTATAGGTTTTTGAGTACAATAAACAATACTCAAAGCTGCGCCACCACGAGAGTCACCATCAAGTTTCGTAAGTACCAAACCTGTAACTCCAAGTTGTGCATCAAAGTTTTCTGCGACATTAACAGCTTCTTGCCCTGTCATAGAATCCACAACCAAAAGTTTTTCTGATGGTTTAAAAATTCTGTCTATCAACAATAATTCTGACATCATATCAGTATCTATTTGTAAACGACCGGCAGTATCAAGGATTAAAACTTTATACTCTTTTTCTTTTGCGTATTGAATTGCATCACTTATTATCTCTTGTACATTTTGGGAATTTTCTTTTGAAAAAACTTCTACGTCAATTTGTTCACCAAGAGTTTTTAATTGGGTAATTGCAGCCGGTCTGTAAACGTCACATGCAACTAATAGAGGTTTCTTACCTTCTTTTTTTAGTTTAACAGCCAGTTTTGCAGAAGACGTAGTTTTACCACTACCTTGCAAACCTAACATCATAATCAAACTTGGCGCTCCAACAAGGTTAAGAGGAGAAGATTCTTTCCCTAAAATATTCACCAATTCATCATGAACAATTTTTACAAGCTGTTGAGAAGGGTTAACACCATGGACAACATCCTCACCTTCAGCTTTATCTTTTATACTGGAAATAAAAGCTTTTACAACACGCAAGTTAACATCAGCTTCCAATAAAGCACGTCTGACCTCACGCAAAGCTTCTTGCATATTTTCTTGCGTAAGTTCACTTTGACCTGTTGTTTTTGCGATAATGTCCTGTAACTTATCTGCTAATGAATCAAACATAACATCCCTTTTTACAATATCTTATGTAAAAAGGTTAACACAAACAAAGACAAACATTAAGACATAATACTAAAGTTTTTATCTATAGCCTCGCCCATTGTATTCTGAATAGCTTCCATCATCTGGTTGATTGCACTTAATTCAGTATCCAAATCTTTCATCTTTGTATCTAACTTTGTTTCTTTTTTGTCAATAATGCTTTTTTCGTGCTGATATTTAATATATGCTTCTTCTCTAATTTCGGTATCAGAAACAGTTACTATGTTATCAAAGTTTGTTGCAATGTCTGTTTCATAATCATTATTTCTTACAATTTCACCACTTTTTTCATTATATTCTTCCAAACGAGAAACTCGCGTGATGCTATAGTTACCGTTTTGTAAAACTTCATTCAAATATTTTGTATCAGATACTTGATCGTTATATGTCCAACCATTTTCTGCTATAGCTGAAAATATTTTGTCATAGAAAAGAATTAAAGCTTCTTGTTCAGAAGTTAAAAGTGTATTATTGCTTTCTATAGAATTACTGTAGTTAGCAAGTGCTTCTTCGTATCTTTTTTCCCAATCTGCATTATCTGTTTGCCATTGTTTATATTCAGGACTTGTTGTGTCAACCCATTCAAGATTTCCGTCTTCATTGGTTAAAAATGTTACGAATGCATCAACTAAATCTTTAACATTTACGGAATATCCGTTTTGATCACCATGCAAATAACCTGACAGTTCTTTTCCTGACATCATGGTTTCTTCTTGCATAATGGATTTCATTGCATCTTCACAACCCTTTTTATATGCCTCTTGGTCAGGAAAACATTTTGCCAATTCATTAGTTAATTGGTTAATATACATTTTTAAGTTACTTACTGCTGCTGAACCATTTCCCAAGGCGACTTCAAAATCTTCGGCTTGATAAGCAACATCCCAAGATTTTCCTTCAATTTTGGATGTCATATTCCTCAAAAGACCTTCAACATCAGAATTGGCACTATAGAATGGTTGTTCAGCTAACACATCATAGTATTTTTGTTCAGCATCACTCATTCCTGTGGCTGTTGTATCAGCGCCAAGAATTTTGTCTTTGCTGATACCTGTAAGTTGTGATAAAATTTCTGCTCTTGTTGATGATGACCAATCACCACCTGCATATCCGTTTGGAGAAATCCTTTGTGCATATTCTAAATACTTTTCATCAACGACAATCTTACCTTGCATGTCAGTAACAAGATATGGTTCATTTAAGTTCATTGTACCGGGACGCATTAAATTAGAATAGGATACATCTGTATAGTTGTATCCGGCATTGTTAGAAAATTTCAAGCGTTTTTGTTTCAAAGCATTATTATAATCTTGGTATACCCTTTCACTGTCCCTAGCCAAAGAAATTTTTTCATTAGAAATGCGCTGCTCGGTAACTTCTATATCGTGCTTTCTGTCTGATAGGAAAAAATATCTTGCTTGAGATGCTGCTAACATTATTAATCGCTTTCCTTTTGTCCCTTTGTAATATGTATTACGGCAATATTTAGTAAAACTTTAATGTTTTTAGGACTTTTTTCAAAAATTGTTACAAAAATTTACAATTAAATATTTTTTAAAATAAACTATTCGGATGATTTACACATAAAAATATTAAAGATTAATTTTGTATAGTCGTTTATGAAAGTACATGGTTTTTAGACAATTTGGCTCGGAGAAAATATGACAGAACAGACCCTTACCCCACCGTTAATTACCCCACTCGAAAATGGTAACGGTATTTTAGAAGAAGCAAGATGTGCTCATGAAAAATATTTAATAAAACAACAAGAAGATGACTTAGAAAAAGCCATCTCATGCTATGTTGATGCAATAAAAAATAATCCAAGTTTACCCGAAGCATATTATAGACTTGCCAGTTTATTGTTAATCAAAGGTCAGATTTCTGTTGAAGGAGCTTTGGAACAATGCAAAACTGCAATTAGTTTAGAACCGAATAACCCAAATGCGCATATATATACAGGGTATTTTCAATGTCTGAACGGGAACTTAACAGAAGCAGAAAAGGAATTCTCTTTGGCTATTTCACGTTCAGGACAAAATTCAGCTCGCCCACGGCTATTTTTGTCAAAAGTTTTGTTAAATAGAATTAGGTCAAACCAATCCAATGTCAAAGACATTGTTAAATTTTTATACTACTTTTTGTCAGGTAGTATGATGATTATGTGGGACTGTCCGTCACTAAAGATGTTCTACAAGTTTTTAGCAAATGATTTCTCTGTCTTCTCGTACAAAACACTCGGAGAGACATTTGAAAAAATGCGTCTATTCCCTTCTGCATTAAATGCATATTCTAAAGGACTTGAAAAAACATCACAAGGAAATCTGTTTTATCAAAAAATGGGTGACTTATCGCTAGAATGTAATGATATTGATTCTTGCAGAGAATGTTATAAAAGAGCGTATGAAGTCAACCCTACCAACAGAGAAATTTTGATAAAACTTGCAACAATAAATCAAACATATTTCCCTGATGACGTTGATACAACTATCGACTATTACAATTCACTTCTTGAATTCGGACAGGATTTAGACAAAATTTATTATGAATTAGGACATTTATACTTAGCAAAATCAGACAAAGTACATGCTGTTTCTGCATTCAAATTGGCAGAAGAAATCAATCCTGAAAATCCATACTATAACAATTCACTCGCATACGCATACGTTAAGGCAGAACTTTATGATGATGCTATTGAATATTATCAACGTGCAATAAAAATCAATCCTGATGCAGAATGGACTTCAATAGTTTGCCACGCACTCGGTGCAATTTATTCGGAAATCAAAGAAAACTATGAAGCTGCAGAAGCTACCTTCAATGCAGGTATGATTTTAGACCCTAAAAATGTAGATATTCAATTATCTTTAGGCGACTTATTTATGACACAAAATGATATTGACAGAGCAATAAAAACTTATTGTGATGCAATATCAGTTGATCCTTTGAACTATTTAACCTACGCTAAAACAGGTTTGGCATTATGGGAAAAAGATTATTTGGAAGAATCAATCGTTGCTTTCCACAAGTCAATTGAATTAAACGCTGATTTTGAAATTTCACAAAACAATTTGGGAGTTGTTTATCTTGACGGAATGGGTGATCCTAAAGAATCCATCCAATATTTCCAAAACGCAATAAATATTAACCCTAATTACACATTAGCATATTTTAATATTGCACGTGCATATCAAGCAATTGACGACAAATCGCATGCAGCAGAATATTATCAAATGACACTCGATTTGAATAAAATTACAGAAGAACTAGACGAAAAAGATATTCGTAAAAGACTGTTTGAATTGTTTGAATAATGAGTAGGCATTCCCTCTACTTGCAGGAGAGAGCACAAAGTAGTATGGCTAGGGTGAGGTGACTATAATTTGTCATGCAGAACTTTCATTTACCCCTTTCAGCATCTTACTGGCTTGGAATTTAAACTACAAATGGGAAAGATCCTGAAATAAATTCAGGATGACAGATGATTTTCCTCTCCTGGGGAGAGGTTAGGTGAGGGGTCGGCAATTCTTTGTCTTGTAAAACCCACTTACCACCTTCAGGTACTTCCCCCTTGGGGCAGAAATAGTTACACCCTCTTTTAGGAGGAGGGAGCAGTTGTTGACGAACAAAGTGAGTCATACAAATGCGGGTGGTGGTTCTACTGATGTCTTGTAAAACCCCCTCCCTAGCCTGTCTTGGATTATTCGGGTTCTCGTCGGAGTAACGTCCGACTCGAACTTACGGGTTTGGCTTCGCCTGCACCCTACCGAAAATCCGCCTCCCCCTTGGAGAGGGAACTACTATCTTATCCCTGACAAAAGTGTTAAGGCGATTGCAGGGGATTGGTTCGCTGTTGATAACAAAGTAGATGATGCTTGTTGAAGAATTTGACCACGAATGTATTCACTTGATTCTTTTGCAATATCAGCATCACGAAGGGTCGAGCGGCTTGAGGTCAAGTTCTCAATATGCGTTCCGATTTCTTCTAAAGCGCTATCAAGTCTATTCTGTACTGCACCAAAATCTGTTTGCTTTTCTGATATTTTATTCAAAAATTTATCTATAAAATCAAGACTACTTTCATCTGTTACCTTGAGTGATTTTAATTGATTTATTAAACCAAATGAAAAATCTGTATTAAATGTTATCTGACAAGAACTGTCGCTATTTATTCCGACTTGGAGTGTGGTTGAAGTTTTTACATAACTTATTCCATCATTATATATGTCTGTAGTACCAATCTTACTCAGACCATCTATTTCTATTGTTTTACAACCTGATATAGTATTTCCACCATCAGCACAACCAACAAATGAACCTGTCTCGGCACCTCCTACTACGCTTTGTGAATAAGATTTACTGTTCATGATAGTACAAGTGCCATGAATAAGCCCGATTAACCCACCAACAGAGCCTTCCCCTGTAACATTTCCTTTTGCATAGCAGTTGGTAAGAGAAGCCTCGTAAAAACTTCCCGACAAACCAGCAACATAACTAGTACCAGTAACATTACCAGTCGCGTAGACATTCGTGATTGAAGAAAATTCAGATTCACCAATCAAACCACCAACATAATTAGTACCAGTAACATTACCAGTCGCGTAGCTATTCATAATCGTACTTTCATACAAAAAACCAACTAATCCACCAACATAATTAGTACCAGTAACATTACCTGTTGAATAACTATTCAACATAGAAAATGAACTGGTTGGATTACCAACTAACCCACCAACACGTTCTTGTCCATTAACATTAGATACCGAATAACAGTTATCAACAAGGGAACTACAAAATCCAGCTAAACCACCAACTCTGAATTCTCCGATAATATTTCCTACCACATAGCTGTTAGTAATTGAATTGACCATACCTGCAAAAGCTGCTACATTGTTTTTCCCTTCAACATTACCTATTGCGTAACAGTTTGTAATAGTACCATCACAAACTCCAGCTATACCACCAACACAATTACTCCCTGTAACATTACAGTTTTCTACACCTACGTTTTTGAGTTCACCATTATATACATTTCCAAATAGACCTTGAGCATCTGTTGTTGGTCTATTTATATACAAGTTCTTAACTTTATGTCCTTGACCATCAAAGGTACCCAAGAACGCTAGCGAATCATTACCAATTGGAGTCCAGCCTTCTCCTGTTGAATATGCAGATAGATCGATATCTTCCGTTAAGGTTATTGTTTTGCCACCACAACTCGTACCACTGTTTACTAGTTCTGCAAGTTTTGCAAGTGTTTCTGCGTTAGCGATACCAATCGTTGTATTATTTGCTATAGCGTCAGCAAGTTCGTCAGGATTTGATACAACAATATCAGGGGTGATACGTTCAAAATCTTCATCAATAAACCCGCTCGCACCTGCTTTCGGCATACCTGCAGGTATATTATCTTCAGCTTTATTAAGAAGATTTATCCCATTGTATTCTGTTGTGTTATATTGTCTTACAA
>JAKSUP010000329.1 GCA_024408905.1 bacterium | reverse complement strand
CTGCTTTGTGTATGCCATAGTCGTCACCTCAACTGCATTTTATCATCTTTGACAGTATAATACAATATACGATGGGAAGTTTTTGGAACATTAAGCGTTTTTGAATAAAGCTTCTGTTTGACAAGCGAAATAAATCGGTATATAGCCATTCTTATATTTTTGCAATTCTTCAACTATACTTTTCCTTAAAAAACACCTCCTTGAATTTGGTGTCTTGATTGTACCAAGTTCAAGGAGATTTGTTAATTATGCGATTTTTCAAATCGTATATTATATTTTGTTTAAGTCTATCTCATACAAAGTAGATTTTCCCGATGTTTCGGTACGCAAAAGATTCATCTCCTGCAATCTGTCGATTGATTTTTTTACTGTATTATAGGACTTACCTACAATTATTTGCAATCTTGAAACAGACAGACCTTCGTTATCAAACAAAGCGTTTAACATTAAATAAAAAGCTATTTTGTCATCAAGCTCTGTTAATGACAATTCTTTTAATCTCATTGTATAATAGCTTGTCTTATTTACCCGATTCTCTATTTCTTCACACAATTCTTTTTCAACTTCCAAAACAAATTCAAGAAACTGAATAATAAAAGGGGTTAAATCGCCTTTATTCCTTTTATCGTTCGTGTCTGTGAACATTTTATAATACTGTGATTTATGCTTTTTAATAATATATGATAAACGATATGCAACTAAAGGGTTTAAATACTTTGAAACATAGTAGCTGCTTATGAATCTGTCTGTTCGTCCGTTTCCGTTATAAAACGGATGTATATACGCAAACAGATAATGAAAAACAGCAGCGGAAACTAAATAGTTCACATTTTCGTCATTTAAAATCTTCAAAGCGGATGTAAGATTTGATATTATTTTAGCCTCGGGATAAGAACCGACATGAATTTCTTTCCCGGATTCTGAATAAACGCTGACAGATTCTTTTCTGAACATAATTCCGTCAGGCTTATCAGTAGGGTCTTCCTCAATGACTTCCGGCAACACGATTTCATCATATAGCTTTCTGATATCGTCACAAGAGTTAAGCGAAATGTCTGCCTTGATTTCCAAAGCCTGATATTTTCTGATAAGTCCGTTAAATCTTCCTTTAAAACTGTTTTTTTCAATTTTACTTAAAGTATCTTTAATTTGTTTTTTTGTGGAAAACACATTTTCAATGTCATTTGTTTGTTTGATTTCGTCAATCAGTATTTGCCTTGTATATTGTTGGATTGCAATATTTGGAAGAAGCGTCATCTTTCTTCCTAAATCTTTATCAACACTTGCAATTTTGGTGACCAGCATCAAAATTTCCTGGGTTATTACATAAAAAGCTTGATTTCCGGAAATCTCAAAATCAAGAAGAGTAGTACTTTCGCTATTAATTCTTGATTTGTATACTTCCTGATATTCCTTTTCGTCTGTATAACTAAGAGTCAATAGTTTCTTGTAATTCATTAAAACTCACCTCTTTATGTTTTATTATATCCGTTTTTTGAAAAATGTAAAGCAATTTTTAATATGTTTATTTCATTTTTCACA
>JAKSUP010000328.1 GCA_024408905.1 bacterium | reverse complement strand
TATATTAACAGGACATCCTTTCACACATTGTGGATTTTTACAATTTAAACACCTCGAAACCTCTGCCTTTACTTGCTCAATCGTAAAATTTTCTTCTACAGCATCAAAATTTTTTCTGCGTTCAAATTTATCTTGCTCTTTTGCTTTTTGTCTTTCCATAGCTATCCCTTTTCATTTATTTTAAACTACCATTAATTATAGCAAATAAACTTTTTAGTGTATAATAAATGTATGAAAAATATTATTGTTATATTTGGCACAAGACCTGAAATAATAAAACTTGCGCCTGTTATACTAAAATTAAGAGAGTATCCGAAAGATTATAATGTAATTGTTTGTAATACAGAACAGCAAAAAGAGCTTTCAAACCAAACATTAGAATATTTTGGATTAAAAGCTGATATAAATTTGGACTGTATGAGAGAAAACCAATCTTTGTCATCAGTTCAGGCAAGGATTTTAACTTCATTAGATGAAGTTTTTAATAAAAATAAAATTGACGCAACTATTGTACAAGGTGATACAATGACCGTTCTTTGCGGTGCTTTAACAAGTTTTTATCATAAAATTCCGGTTTACCACGTAGAAGCCGGATTAAGATCTTATGATATTTATGAACCATTCCCTGAAGAAATTATGCGTCAAATGACATCACGCGTCGCCGATTTACACTTTGCACCTACAAGTATCAACAAAGAAGCTTTATTAAAAGAAAACATTGATGAAAATAAAATTTTTGTTACAGGAAATACTGTCATTGATGCTCTTTTCTGCTTATCAAAAGAAGTTGTTGAAAATTCGGAAAAATTCTATAAAGATTTAAACATTCCGATTGATGCTAAATTGTTTTTGATAACAGCGCACAGACGCGAAAATCACGGAGAAAGAATTGACAGAATTATTGAAGCAATAAAGACATTGGCGGAAAAATACAGCGACCATACTTTTGTAATTCCTGTTCATCCGAATCCGAATGTTAAAAATAAAATACATGAAAGATTAGGTAATTTTAAGAATGTACATTTGTTAAAACCATTAGATTATCCGTACTTAGTTTATTTACAACAGCACGCAAAACTAATTTTGACAGATTCTGGTGGTATTCAAGAAGAAGCTCCGACATTTGCCTGCCCGACTCTTGTAATGCGTTATGAAACCGAACGCAAAGAAGGTATTGAAGCAGGGGTTTCAAAACTTGTAGGTGCTGATTATGACAAAATCGTTTCTGAAAGCGAAAAAGTTTTAGCACACCCTAAAGCCGAAACAAGATTAAAGGCACAAAATCCTTATGGTGACGGTAAAGCTTCTGATAAAATAGAGAAAACCATCAGAAACAGACTTTTTAAATAAATATTGATTTAATAAACTAAGAATTAGTATTTTCTACTGATTACTTTATAATTATATGCTATAATTTTGATGTTATTTTTAAGTATTCATTGTATATATTATCTGCAGAATTATCTGTTATAACAGAAGTGTAGGGATATAATTTTTTGTCCGGCGCCCATGTATTTATATTTTTTTCTACATAAAAAACACATGCTGTCGGAATACC
>JAKSUP010000327.1 GCA_024408905.1 bacterium | reverse complement strand
TTTCTTAAAAATTCAAGGTTTTCTTCCATATCAATTCCGTATTTTTCTTTTATTTTGCTTGTATCGCTGGAAATACCATCAGAAGATTTTGGTAAATAAGTTTCATGTTTTAAAAAAGCAGCATACCACACTAAAAGCTGTTTCGCCCCATCTTTATCATTAATTATTTTCAGGTTTGTCTTCGCATCTTCGTTATAATTTAAATATTGAAAATAGTATTTCCTAAATCCCTCCAGATTATCTTGTTCATTAAAGTTTGTAAGAGCTGAATATAAATTTCCTACTTCAACATTGTATCGTGAATAAAATACTGTGATGAGCAATTCCATATACATTACAGTTAAATCGTATTTTTTATCTGTTTTTCCTTTAGATTTATCCGTATCTTCCTCAGTTTTGTCATTAGTTTTCTCTGATTCGTTCACCATACTATGTATCATTTTGGCTTTATCAATAAGATGCTCTTGCTCGCGTATATCAATTTCTTTAAAAAGAGTAAACATATAATCATTAAATATTATTCCTGATTTAGAGCTATTTTTTGATTCAGAGCTATTTTTAAAAATTATTTCACCAAACAAATTAAGATAATTGTCATATTTTTCTTTTATCCGGTTGCTTTCTATACCTTTATCCAGTTTGTAATAAAAACTAACAAATTTTTCCATATATGTCTTGGAATTTTCTATATCATAACCGAAAGCGTTTGAGATACTGTCTAGCAGACGGTTTCTGTCAACAGCAATAACCGTTATGAGATTTTTCACTCCCTCGGATATATGGTGAAGCCTTTCAAGCACTTTTATGGCATATTCGGGCAGACAGCGGTCAAGCTCATCAACAACAAAAATAACCGTTCTTTTCTGTGCGATTTCAGCTATCTGTTTTTTCAGCAGATTTAAGGCTCTTTTAAATTCCCATAACGGGTCAAAATCACTGACATTTTTTATCAGCTCTGCATTACCATCCTCCGCCGCTTTAAGGTTCTGAATAAGGTCATTAAAATTGATGTGTGTTTTATCTTCAAGCTGTGCATTGAAGCATGAAACAGCCAAAACTGCCAAAGTTTTGATAGTAGCTTTAAATTTCGTCTTTCCGCCTTTTGGAAAAATATTTTCGTAATTATCAATCTGTTCAATCATCATTGAAACTATCGCAACAATCGGCTCATCATAATAGTCATATTCCCAGCAGTTGTAGTGAAAGACAACATATCTGTCCTCAAGTCCGTTGTCTGTCTTTTCCGCTTTCAGCTTCTCCTCAACCATTTCAAGCACAAAGCTTTTGCCGCAGCCCCATTCGCCGTCAATCGCAAAAGAAATGTTTGATTCTTTCTTTGAATGGTAATCAATCAGAGCGCATATATCGGGTACGGCAAAATTTTCTCTTAGCAAACAATCTTCTTTCTCCATTTTTACACATCCTTTATTTTGTTTATGTTATAACAATCCTTCGCGTTTTGTCGGAGCAATAATATTCACAGACTGTATTATTTTACATCCTATGGAAAAATTTTGCAATAATATTTCTCACGGTATCCGTTTATCCAATCTCACGTTATC
>JAKSUP010000326.1 GCA_024408905.1 bacterium | reverse complement strand
GATGATGAAATAAAATTAAAAATCTGGTTAGGGTTTTTGTATCTGACTTCCCTTTTTGCGGGGTGTACGTTGACATCAATGTCACATGGCGGGATTTCAAGATTTAGTATAATAAACGGATATCTTGAACCTATAAGATTTTTGTAAACCATATCCACAGCTTTTTGAAATACGGGACATTTTACGAGTCGGGAATTTACATACATGTAGTAATCTTTTTTACTTGCACGGGTAAAGTCGGGCGAACTCACGTATCCCGTTATTTTTAAATTTGAAAGCTTATCGGTTTTATTAACTTGTTTTAATGAAGAAGATATATCTTCCGAGAAAATATCTTTTAATGATAAAATAAGATTGTTGGTTTGTGTAGTTTTCAGGGTGGTTTTGCCGTTAAATTTCAGTTCAAATGATATTTCTGGGTGTACCAAAGCGACAGATTGCATAAATTCGCTGATATAACCAAATTCTGTTTTAGGACTTTTTAAAAATTTTAATCTTGCCGGAATATTATAGAATAAATCCCTGATTTCCATAATCGTTCCGACTGCACAACCTGTTTGGGCTTGTTTAACTTCTGAATTCGCACATTCTACCTTTGTTCCGTAGTCAAAATCTTTTGTTCGTGTAATACAAGTTAATTTTGAAATGGAAATGATACTTGCGAGTGCTTCTCCCCTAAATCCCATTGTTTTTATATTATATAAATCTTCTTCTGACTCAAGTTTGCTTGTGGCATGTTTAGAAAAAGCAAGAACAATATCTTCGGGAAGAATTCCGCTTCCGTTATCTGCGACTCTTATATCTCTGCACTCATTGGAAATTTCTACACTTATTTTTGTTGCACCTGCATCAATTGAATTTTCCACAAGCTCTTTAACGACAGAAAAAGGTCTTTCAATAACTTCTCCGGCAGCAATTTGATTTATGACATTTTTTGACAGCTGTACAATTTTCCCCATAAAAATATTATATTACAAAGGAATATTTATTGTATCAAACGCTTTTACCCTTCTTGTTTAAGAAGTAAAATAACTTTGTTCAATTCTTCCAACAAATATTGCAGTTGTTGATTAATATTTTCGGGGTTATAAATCGAACCTGCGGATTGGTATGCCAAATATCTTTGATATGTAACGGCTTCCTTTCGTAACTCTGCAATAGATTTAACATAACGGTTAAGTTCAAGCATTTGTTTGAATGAATCATAATAAAATTCAGGTTGACCGTTATATTTTTGAGAAAGATGGTCAATATTCATTGTGAGCAGATTTGCCCTTGTTACAAAAAGTTGAATACTTCCGTTGTCTTCAATACAATCCACAAGTTTTTCCATAATAGAAATAATTTCGTTTGCATCAACAACATATTCAGAAACAGAACCTTTCTTTGAGATTATATCGATAAAAGCCGGATTGTCACGTGGTACGGGCTTTAATTCGGCAGGATTATTAAATCCTTTTTGTGATTCAAAAATCGGTCGTGTAACCTTTTCTTCGGTTTTATCACGAATAACCTTTGATTCTAAATCAGGCAGAGTTCCCGCATAACCCTTTCCTTGCATTT
>JAKSUP010000325.1 GCA_024408905.1 bacterium | reverse complement strand
CCATAAATTTCCTTAATTGTTGTTTCAGTTTAACATAATTTTGTAAAATTTCACCTAACTTTGGATGTAAAAGTGGTTCCCCTTTTACATGAAGTGCTATTAAATTAGTATATTCTTTTATTTCATCAATTATATGTCTAAAGTCTTCAATCTCAATAAATTCTTTTGTTCTTTTTGTTTCTGGACAAAAAGAACAATTTAAATTACATGAGTTTGTTATTTCAACATATATTTTTTTGAATCTTTTTTTATTCATTATTTACCTTCTTTAAAATTTACTCATTAATTATATCATTATAAGTATTAAAAATCTATAATCACTTTCATAAAGATACGTAAAATTGATTATTTTTATGTAAAGTGGTATAATATAAGTACATAGGATTACCTATTTTATCATATATTTACCCCCTTTTAAGAGCTTCAATTGAGGCCATTACATATTTTTCCAAAACATTTTATATTTAAAGGAGTATTTACTATGGAAACCAAGGACACAACTATGAACGCAGGCGCAATCGCCAAGTTCGCACACGGCACAACCCAGAAGGACAAGACCTGCAACGCAAACACCACTACCAACATCGGTAACTACCTCAGTAACGCCAAGACCAAGCTTGCTTCACATGCTGTAGAAGCCAAAGCTACACTCAAGAAGATTGGCACTGCCGTTCTCGCTTGGACCGACAAGCTTCCCGGACGTTTGTCTCGTGGCCTTCTTCGGGCACTTATCATTGCAATCGTCTTGAACGTCATCGCCCGCTTCTTCTGGCCGGAGCTGCCTGAGACTATCCCCACCATCTATGGATTCTTCAATGGATTTCTGACTGTGGGAGAGTTTCTCTACAAGACTGCTCTCGGTGGTATCGCGTCTATCTTCAATGGAACATTCTTCGAATTTTCTAATACCATGATGGCAGAAATCGGAGAAATGTGGAGTGCCTTCTGCACCTGGATTAGCGCTATCACGTTCTAATAGTTCTTCCAAAAAGGATCCCGCCTGGCTCTGCCGGCGGGATTTCCTGATTATAAAACAAAAAAAACTTCAGAATAACCTGAAGTTTTTTTGCATCTTATATATATTAAACTTTTAATTAATTGTCAAAATAAGAATCACTGTAAAAATTTACATTTGGATTATAAAAATTGCTAGCTTCTGTTTTTTGATAATTATTGTTTACTACATTTTCTTGATTACCTTCATCCATAACACTCACCAATTAACCCTTTCTTTAATCAATCTAACTTAACTTGGTAGGATTATATCACTTGAAAGATTTTTGTTGGTGTTTTTTTTGTGAATTTTAAGGCAATTTATTATGACCAAATTGGGTATAAATATGACTATAAAGTGAATTTTGAAATGAAAAATAGACCCGTGCAGAGCCCCCGAGTCCTTGTTTTCAATATAATCTGCGCTATTATATATCCAAAATAAAAATAAAGCTTCTTTCATTTTGAACTTATATTTATTATAGCACAAACTTTATTTTTGTAGGTGTTTTTTGTATGAATTTTTTGATATTTTCTTGTAACTAATAAATGTTTGAATTGTGAAAATTA
>JAKSUP010000324.1 GCA_024408905.1 bacterium | reverse complement strand
TTAATTTAAGAATTTTTCCGGATGAAAATGACAAAATGAATCGTTCGCTTATTGATATTGGCGGAGAAATGTTAATTGTTTCACAATTTACATTATGCGGTGATTGCAGAAAAGGTACAAGACCAAGTTTTGATAACTCTGCTCAACCTGATATTGCAAAAAAATTATACGAAGATTTTATAAAAGAAGTTGCAAGTTATGGAATTGCAACTCAAACAGGACAATTCGGTGCAATGATGGAAGTTGCATTGATAAATGACGGGCCTGTTACATTTATGCTCTAAATTTATATTAACATAGGTACTTCATTTGACATTTGTTGGTTGTTTTTATTGTATTGAGCCAAGCCTGCCAATAAGGCATTTTTTACCTGTTCAAACGCCATATTCCATTCACCGGGTTCATTTTGTCTGAATAACTTTATACTGTCATACCAATCGCATTTTGATAAATCATCATGCCATCTCCAATTTGTTTCATAAGGAAGTATTACAAAACAAGGTATTCCAAGTGCGCCGGCCAGATGCGCAAGCGAAGTATCATTACAAATTACCAAATCTAAATTTTTAAGCGCAGCAGCTGTTTGCCCAAAATCAATTAAATTACAGCCAATATCCGTAATATCATATTTAGAAGTTAATTTTTGTAAATCTTCCGCGCCCTCAAATGTTTGGAATGAATAAAATTTTGTACCTTCGGTTTCAATGAGAGGTGCAAAAGCTTCTGCCGGAATGACTCTGTCTTTGTCGTAATAAGTATTACCTTGCCATTTTATTCCGATTTTTAAAAGATTATTTTCAAAATATTTAATTCGGTATTCGTTAGTAACTCCTGAATCTGCATATAAATAACCTTCGGAAGATTCAAATACGCTGTTCCCTTTTAAGCCCAATAAATAAGGCAAACTTAAAATAGGTGTGTGTACATCAAAGTCCATATTCTGCTCGGGAATATAACCGTCAATCAACTCATCAATTCCGAGAGAACTATTTTCAAACAAAGGTATAAGCTGTCTTTGAGGATAGAAAACCAGTTTCTTACATTTTTTCTTCAATAAAGGCAGGTATCTGGAAAACATTATGACATCACCATAACCGGCTTCATAATACACCAATATTGTTTTATTTTTAATATTTTCACCTCTCCATAACCTGTCTTCAGATGCAAGATTTGGATAAGTTTTCGCTTGTGATGCAATTGCAAGATCTCTGCATTGTCTTTGTTCAAAAAGTTTAAGACCTTTATCATAATTTTTTATGCGCATCAGTGAAGTTGAATAAAAATATTCTGTATCTTTATCATTCGGTTTCAGCTTATTACAAATTTTCATTGCTGATACGGCATTTTTGCCTTGTCCTTTTATTTCGTAAAGATGTGCAAGATTAAACCAGCCTTGATAAGAGGACGGATTTATTTTTAACGCTGTTTCGTATGTTTGAATTGCTTTGGAAAATTGTTTAAGATTTTTATATGCAAGTGCTATGTTAAACAATAATGAAAAATTTTTAGGATACAAACTTTTTACACTATTTTCATAATAAATAATCTTTTCATAAGAGCAGTTTCTTATGTATG
>JAKSUP010000323.1 GCA_024408905.1 bacterium | reverse complement strand
TAGTGATTCAAACAAGAATCCAAAAGTATTCATATCACTAAACAACCCTTTTGGACCAATGCCAAGCGACGCAGCAGCGATAGAAGGATCAACAAAATGCCTTGTGTTTTTAGATCTGATAGCAACTTTACTTCTTAAATTAGGATTCCAAGCTTCCAATTCCTCAACGACATACAATCTTTTAAGGACAAGTAAATATTTATCTAATGTTTTAATATCAAAAGATTCATCATTAGATCCAACATCATTTAAAATGACACTATCCGCACATTGAGAGCCAATATTTCTGGAATATGAACGCATTAGTTTCTTTCCCTTGCCAATATCTTTTCTTATGTTTATATCTTTCAAAGAAAATAAATCATCATTTACAACTGCATCATAAAAATCTATAGCTTGTTGCAAAGCAACATCTTTTGTTTGATTAATTGCTAATGGCCAACCACCGCGACAAATATAATATGCATAGTCTTCAATTGTTTTATTAGATATGCATGGTTCAAATTTGCCTTCTTTTAAATCAAGTAATGATACCTTCCCGTTACTATCACCACTTTCATATAAAGACATAGGTCGCATCATTTTTCTTACAATTCTTCCTGTACCAGTATGCCTTTCACCACTATCTTGCGAAATGGTTTTGTCTGTAACACTTCCCGTCAATATAAATTGGCCAAAGGAACCAATCTTATCTACTTGATCCTTGATAGAATTCCAAATAAAAGATATTTCCTGCCATTCATCTATCATAAGTGGCCTTTCGCCTTGTTGCAATAAAGTTGTTGGCGAAGCTTTCGCTAATGCAATATATTGCTGTTTTGTTTCTTCAATTGTCAAATCAACAATAGTTTTTGCTTGCCTAGCAGAAGTTGTAGATTTGCCACACCATTTAGGGCCAACAACTAACACGGCCCCTTTTGATTTAAGTGAAAACTTTAATGTTTCATCAAATAATCTTGGAATATAATCTTTTTTCATATTGTATTGTCCTCAACAGTATAATACTCCTTTAATTAATTAAAGTAAACATTAAATCCCAAAAATATAAGTAAATAAATCCCAAAAATGTAAGTAAATAAATCCCAAATTAATTTAACTAAATAAGGAGGAAATGAGCAACTTTTTCACATTTTAGTGAACAACTTTTTGAAATATAAACAAAATCTATAAATTGTATTTCTTAAAAGTTCTTCTTGTCGAGTATATTCGACAATAACTATCGATTTTTGTCGAGTATATTCTACAAAATTCTAATTATCTGTGTAATGGCAATTGAGATTTTAGGGTATCGTGTCTCGGCAATTGCAGGCATTAGTAAGGAAATTTCCCCCAAAATTTGGACCAATTGGTAAAAATAAGGGGTTTTTATTTTTGGCACCGGTCCAGCGAATCGAACGCCGACAAACAGTTTTGGAGACTGGCGTACTACCTTTATACGAGACCGGCATTAACAAGAATGTTAGTTTTTGAACCTTTTTATACGAGGAAACGTTTTATCCTCTTTTTATCAACAAAAATCTTCACCTTCAATAAATAAAATCGTATGGTGAACATGCACAACATGAATATAAACAGAATATATTTTTCTGCCACAGTATTGAC
>JAKSUP010000322.1 GCA_024408905.1 bacterium | reverse complement strand
ATTTTTCTTTGTTCTTGTTTGCATCATATTTTAAATTCATTAATTTAACACGATCGCAAACACCTTCAAGTAATAATGGGTCGTTTTCTCCGCAACCAGCTGTAAAGACAATGGCATCAACTTTTCCTAATTCATTTGCATATTGAATTACATAGTTAGCAATTCTTTGCAATTGAATTTCTCTTGCCAATTTAGCATTAGCATCACCAGCATTTGCTTTAGCAATAACATCACGTGAATCAGATGAACCAGCAACACCTAGCATTCCACCTTTTTTATTTAATTCAGCATTAACTTGGTCACCAGTTAATCCTTGAGTTAATAGATATGTGCATACTGAAGCATCAATATCTCCACATCTTGTTCCCATGATTAAACCTTGTAATGGACTTAAACCCATTGTTGTATCATATGATTTACCTTCTTTAATAGCACAGATAGATGCACCATTACCAATATGGCAAACAATTAGGTTAGGATTTTTCTTACCTAATACTTCTTCCATCTTCTTAGCTATATATCTATAGCTTGTACCATGGAAACCATATTTTTTAATTTCATATTTCTTAGTTGTTTCTCTATCTAAACAATAGTCAGAGTTAACAGCAGGAATCGTAGAGTGGTATGATGTATCAAATACACCTACATTGTATGCATTTGGTACCAAGTTTTTAAATACTTTAATAACTGTTGTTTCACATGGATTATGTAATGGAGCAATCTTTCCATATTCAATTGCTTTATTTAAAATCTTTTCATCATCAACAATAGTTGATTCTTTAAAGAATTGTCCACCCATGGCAATTCTATGACCAATACCTACAACATCACTTAAGTTTTCAATCACTTTTAATTCTTTAAGTGCGTCTAAAGCAATTTGAACAGCTGCAGTATGATCTGGCATAGCTGCATCTTTTTCAATAACTTTACCTTCGGTAGTTTTTACTTTAATGTGACCATCAACAAAGATTCTTTCACATAAACCATTAGCTAGTTCTTTTAAATCATCAAAGTTATAAACTCTAAATTTGATTGAACTAGAACCAGCATTAATAACTAATATTTTCTTGTTCATAATTTTTCCTATCAATACAAAGATTATAAACTTTAATAAGGTATTATTAAAACTTATTAAACTTTGACAAAAAAATTAAAATTTTAATCTGACTTATAACCACATTTAATCAATGTTTACGACATATTTGTAAAAAGTTCTGACTACCTTTTTTAATTTTTTTGGTCAAGTTATAAGTGGGAGGTGAATAGTATAAGAAAATTATCATTGTCACAAAAACAGAATAACTCCGGCGGTTCATTCTATGCAATCGCTTTAGGAATTGGAATTTTGATTTCAACATTATCAGGAATGATAATGAATGCTGTAAGCATGTCAAGACCACAAACACAAGCTGCGATGACCAATTATGGTTTCCGTAGAACTACAATTATGCGTTTGTCACCAGTTCCTAGTCGTAGTTCATTCTCGATTATTGGTTAAGATTTTAGATTTAATTTTCAGTCAAATTTAGTGTAATTTAACATACACTCCTAAGATAGTAAAAGTAATATATTACTTTTACTTTTTTCATTTTTGGGGGTATAATGTAAGAA
>JAKSUP010000321.1 GCA_024408905.1 bacterium | reverse complement strand
ATACTTGATTAAGCATATTCGGATAACATTTTATTGGTGGAAGTTCTTTGTAGTTTTTAATAATTTCAATTCTGTTTTTTGTTTCGTGTCTTATCAAGTCCAAGGTTAGGTCAATTTCTTTGTTTATATCAGCTTCTTGAAGTTCAGCTTCATCCAAGCGAACAAATTTTCTCAAAGACACAACCAGCCTGTTAATTCTTTCTATTGCTTCTTTATCAATAGAATTTATGTTTTTTAATAATTCTGAAACGCTATCGTCATCTATTTTTGAAATGAGTTTTGTAGCAATTTCGTTGTTAGATTTTATAGATGCAACAGGGGTATTAATTTCGTGTGCAACACCGGCTACAAGTTGACCTAACGATGCCATTTTTTCAGAATTTATAAGTTGAAGTTGTGTATCTTGAAGTTCTTTTAGTGTTCTTGTAAGCTCTTTTACCATTCTTGCATTTTTTTCATAAAGTTCTGCTTGAATAATAGAGTTGCCGATTTGTGTTGTAACACCATCCAAGATTTCTAAAGTATCGTTCAACTTTGTTTTTTGTTTAGTTAAGATAACTATTACACCTAATTTATCATCGTGATGATATATAGGAAGCACGATTCTTTGTACAAGTTCATTGAAAGGAGTTGCTTCTGTATATTCTTTCATACAAGATGTACAAAAAACTTTTGCCTGAGAAATTTGTCTTTCTGTTTGTACGTCAAAAGAAATCTTTTTCCCAATGTCTTTTTTATTTAAGGATTCATTAATTATATATGCGTTCATATCTTTTGAATAAACTGCATAATACCCTCTAAATGCTGCAAAAATCTGAGAAAGTTCATCAAGCGCAGAATTGAGAATTTTTGAAGTATCAATTGATTCTCGAATGATATTAGAAATATTATTTAATAATAAAAGTTTCATTGCTTGTGATTGAGCTTGCTGTTTAATCTTAGAAAGAGTTTTATTATCAGATTCCAATATATTTATTTTTTTTATGTAGTTTGAATTAGCTTCCAAAGTCCTATCCAGAGCAATTTTGGCAGTGACGTCAGTAAACACGATAATTGTATATTCACCTTTTTTGGTAGCAAGCATATCATAGTAAAAATAATCATTTGTCGTTGTTTGATATAATACATGTGCAGAAAAGTCCTCTGTTGATGCTATTGCTTGAAGGATTGGAGAATGTACTTCTACATTATCGGTATCAAGCGCACAAACTTCATAATTTAATTTATGTGAAAATTTTCTAAGCGTATCAAAATCAGGAAAAACTCTTTTAAATACATTATTTAAAAAAGCCACGTCTTTTTTCTTGTTAATAATCAGAACAGCGCTATTAAATTTATTGAATATATCAAATTTCCCCATAACAATATTATATATTGAGAATTCCTATGTAGCAATTTTTATGTTATATTAATGAAAAATAAACATGAGGATTTGAACATGTTCAAAAAGATTTTTGGAATAATATGTGTATCATTGATGATGGGGTTGACTGTTAACGCAGCAGAAATTCCTGTTGATGCGAAACTTGATTACAATCAAGGGATAGATTTTTATAAACTCGGAATGTACGAAAGAGCAATAGAATCTTTTAGAAGTGCCATAAAAACATACCCTGATTATATTGATGCTTATTATA
>JAKSUP010000320.1 GCA_024408905.1 bacterium | reverse complement strand
AAAGTACATAGAAAAAATGAAATATATTAAACTAAACAACACAACAAAATATATAAAATGTTAACTATAATGTTAAATGTAGACTATAATTCGGGCTTTTGCTATAATTACTGTTATGGGGAACGAAGTAGAAAATTTACAAGCTTTATTAAAGCAAGATCCGTCTAATTTTCAGGCAAGACGCGAACTTGCTATTATATTAACCGATAATGGCTTTAATGAAGAAGCATTATCAAATTTGGAATATTTACAAAAATACTTTCCTGAAGATGCAGAATTGCAGTACAATTTAGGGATTTTGTATGAAAAAACAAAGAATATAAAAAAAGCTCGCAAGGCTTACGAAAAAGCTATTTCAATTTCTCCACAGCCGGATTTTTATTACAATTTAGGTGAAGTTCTTGTTGAATTAAAAGAGTGGGATTTGGCGATAGAAGCGTTGAATTCTGTTTTAAAAACCGATGTTAATGACGGAAATTGCTATTTTAACTTAGGTCTATGCTATCTAAATAAGGATGAGATAAATAAAGCAACAGATTGCTTTCAAAAAGCAGTAGAACTAAATCCAAAAGATTTATATGCATATTTTTATTTGGGAAATATTTACCAAAATAATGGGCTAACAAATTTTGCAGAAGAAAGCTATAAAAAGGTGTTGGAAATATCTCCGGATTATAGTTGGGCATATTACAATTTGGCTTCTATTGCTTATAAGAATGATAATTTGGATGAAGCAAGAGAATATTTATCAAAAACAATTTTGTATAATGATACGGATATTGAATCTTATAAATTGCTTGCAAAAATATGCGCTAAACAAAATGATTATGATGAAATGTTTGATTTATTAAATACACGTTTATCAAAGGAAGAAAATGGGGATTTGTTGTATGTCCTTGCTCAATTGTACAGAAGGACAGGCCAGCAAAGAGAATATATTGTTTGTTTAGAACAAGCTATAGAAAATCCTTTGACTCTTACTTACAAAATCGATTTAGTAAAAAAAGAACTCAAAAATGCTGAATCACAAAATGGTAATAGTGATTTTACAGAAGAATACGACGAATATACTTCAGATGATGAAGAATTTTCTGATGATGAAGAAGAAAATTCTGAAGACGAAACTGACTCATCAGATTTTGAAGAAGATGATTTTGACAATAATGAAGATATTCAAGAAGAATTGGAAGAAGACACAGAATAATGCTAAGCAAAATATTCATAAAAAATTATATATTGATTGATGAATTAGAATTGGATTTCTCAAACGGCTTAAATATTATTACGGGTGAAACAGGGGCCGGTAAAAGTATTTTGATAAATGCGATTGATATTGTGTTTGGTGCCAAAGCCGGTCGGGAAGTTATAAAAACAGGAGCTGATAAAGCAGTAATTGAACTTACTATTTTGAACGAAAAACAGGATGTTACAGTTCTTTTTGAAGAATACGGTATTGACAATCTTGGGACTGAAATCGTTTTATCAAGAGAAATTACTCAAACAGGTTCAAGATCAAGGGTTAACGGATGCTTAATTAATCAGGATTTTATAAAAATTTTTAGAGAATTGTTTTTGGATATCCATTCTCAACACCAAATGTATTCATTTTTGCAACCAAAATTCCATATAACACTTTTAGATTCTTAT
>JAKSUP010000032.1 GCA_024408905.1 bacterium | reverse complement strand
TTTTTCAGAGAACACCAATATCTCTTTACATTTACCCCTGCTCTGTGTGTTTTTGCAGAGAACATCAATATCTCTTTACATTTACCCCTGTTTTTGATACGATTTTGGGGTAAATAGGGATAGGGGTAAATAATTTAAAAAGATTATCCTACTCTTATATACACGAGTAAACAAGGGAGATTAAGAATTGATTACACGAATGAAAAACAAAAATTGTGGTGAATTAAACCTCAATAATGTAAATGAAGAGGTTACGTTGTCAGGTTGGGTATCAACGGTAAGAGATTTAGGTGGAATTTTATTTATAGAATTACGTGATAGAAGTGGTTTCTTTCAATTAGTTGCAAACCCACAAATAAATCCTGATGTTCATAAAGTTTTTGAAAAAGTTAGAAGCGAATATGTTATCACTGTAAAGGGTAAAGTTACACGCAGACCTGAAGAAACTTATAATGAAAAATATCCTACCGGTCAAGTTGAAATGTATCCTGAAAGTGTTGAAATACTTTCAGAATCAAAAGTTTTGCCTTTTGTCATTGGTGACGAAAATGTTTCAGAAGATATTCGTTTAAAATATCGTTACTTAGATTTACGTAACGAAAAAATGTTAAATAATTTAAAAACAAGACACAATATTGTTCAAGCTGTTAGAAATTATTTAAACAACCAAGAGTTTTTGGAAGTTGAAACACCTATTTTAATCAAAACAACACCGGAAGGTGCCAGAGATTATTTGGTACCGTCACGTGTTCAAGAAGGCAAGTTTTTCGCACTTCCACAATCTCCACAAATTTTCAAACAATTATTGATGGTTGGTGGCATAGAAAAATACTACCAAATTGCAAGATGTTTCCGTGATGAAGATTTAAGAGCTGACAGACAACCTGAATTTACTCAAATTGATATGGAAATGTCATTTGTTGAACAACCTGATGTAATAAAAATTGTAGAAGGTCTGTTGGTAGATGCATTTAAGGCTGCCGGAGTTGAAATCAAACCTCCATTTACACAAATCACTTGGCAAGAGGCTATGGACAGATTTGGTTCAGATAAACCGGATACAAGATTTGGTCTGGAATTGTTTGATATTGGTGATATTATTCTTGAATCAGAGTTTGAAATCGTTAAAAAGACATTGCAAAACGGTGGAATAGTCCGTGGTATAAGAATCCCGGGTGGAGCTAAATATTCAAGAAAAGATATTGATGATATTACAAAACTAGCAGTATCATTTGGTGCAAAAGCTTTGGCTAACATTATTTATAACGAAGACGGTACTGCAAAATCACCTGTATTGAAATTTGTAACAGAAGAACAAGCTAAAGCTATACAAAACAGAGCCGGTGCTGAAGCCGGAGATATAATCTTCTTCGTTGCTGATAAACCAAGCCTTGTTTACGATATTATGGGGAGATTAAGATTACACTTCGGTAAATCATTGAACTTGATAGATGAAGCTAAACACAATCTGTTATGGGTAGTTGATTTCCCTATGTTTGAATGGTCTGATGAAGAAGGTAGATTTATGGCAATGCACCACCCATTCACATCACCTAACTTGAACGACATAGATAAGTTGGATTCGGGTGATTTGGGTAATGTTAAGTCAATTGCTTATGATATTGTATACAATGGTACTGAATTAGGTGGTGGTTCTGTTAGAATTCACTCATCCGAAGTTCAGAAGAAAATATTCAAGGCATTAGGCTTGACAGAAGAAGAAGCGACAGAAAAATTCGGATTTATGGTAAATGCCCTGCAATATGGTACACCACCTCATGCCGGTTTAGCAATCGGTTTAGACAGATTGGTAGCACTATTATGCAGAACAGATTCCATCCGTGACGTAATTGCATTCCCTAAGAATGCCGGAGCAAAATGCTTAATGAGTGAAGCTCCAGGAGAAGCTTCAATACAGCAATTAAGAGAATTGCATATTAAAAGCACCGTTAGAAAAGATGTTTAACAACGTGTTTTAAAATAAAAAAAGAGGTTTAGTCACAATTTGGCTAAACCTTTTAATTTATAAAAGGAAAATAGGAAAATATTTATCTAAAAATTATTTATTATGAACTACCCCAGTCAAAGACAGAACTAATTGAATCTTGAATTAGCGACTGAATAGAATCCATTTCTGCCTTGATTGCTTCAATTTCTGAAGATAATTCATTTAATTTTAAATCAATTTCAGTTTCTTTTTCATTTAGTATTGCCTTTTCTTCTTCATACCATGCTTTAATTTCTTCACGTTTTTCTGAATCACCACTTTGTTCAACGGCATCTTTTAATATAAAGTAATCCAAAGAAGTATTCGGATCATAATTACCATCATCATATACGGAAACCAGTTGGAAAATACCTGTATTTAATGCGTCATTAAGATAATCCGGATTGTCACGCATAGAATCATTATATTCTGTAGTCCAACCATTTGTAGCTGCTGCTTGGAAAATCGGAAGATAAAAATCTATAATTGACATGATTCCAGATGTATATACATCTGAATAATCTCTCGTTCCGGCATCTCCCATGTTTTCCATTGTTACATCATTTTGTGCATCAACAGTATGTGTTTTTTCAACATTTTCACCGTTAATAACTTTTTTAATTTCTTCAACATCAAGAGAAGTTAATTCTGCAATCATTGCAGCAATATTAGAAGATGAGAATGTTTTACCTTTACCATCGGAACCTAATGCATCAGGACAAACTGTAGTAATTGCTTTTGCATATTCTTCGCTTAGAACAACTTGCCCTTTATAATCACATAAAATCATAGAATTGTTTTTCTTAAGATGCTCGCTGCCATCTAATATTTGGGTAAAATCAGAGCTGCCCATTATGTAATTATAGTTAATTTTGTTATACTTTCCATTAGCATAATAAGAAATATTTTTAGCTTGCAACCTGCTTAAATATTCCCTTTGCAAATCAGAAGATTCTTTGGCTAAAGATATTTTTCGAGCAGCTTGAAGCGTCTCTGCATATTCGCAATCATGTTTGCGCGCAGTTAATGCCAATAATCTCGCTTGTGACGCTGCTAATGCCATTTTACTTTCCTTTATTTTTTCCTTTTATACTCTATATATCGGCATTTTTTCTAAAAACTTTAGATTTTTTAAAGAAAATTTTACAAATCTTTACATTATAAAAAAAAAGGGCAATTTTCAGGAAGGAAATGTTTTTAACATGATATAGAAGTGTATAGTGTAGGAGTTATTATGTTAAACGTACAAAATACAGTTATCCCTAAAGTTAGTCCGGAAACCACACCGGTAGTGAATTTTAAATCAAAATCAGATGTGTCAAAAGTAAACTTTAAGGCTGGAAATGATAGTTTTTCCGTACAATCTATGTACGACAATAAAGATGTTCAAAAAGAATATAAAAAACAAAAAACAAAAAATAATATATTGACAGGAATTTCTACAGCAGCAATGATTGCTATAATTATCACTTGCATACCAGCTCTTAAACATATATTTGGGAAAGTTGATAATAAAGAAATGCAGGAACTGGGATTACTAACTGAAAAAGATTTTAAAGAAATGATAGTAGACTTAAAAAAAGACTGTAAAGATTTTAAAGATTTGCACCTTCCAAAGGAACTTGATGAAAAATTAACTCAAATTAAAGATAAAATAGCTAGAAATGATGTCTATAACAGCCTAAATCTTCCTGATAGCGTAAAGGCATTTTTATTACATGGTCCTGCCGGTACCGGTAAAACAACTTTTTCATATGCTTTGGCTAAACTATTTAAGAATGCAAGGTTATATGATATAAATATGACAAAAGTTTGTACTCCATACACTGGCCTACCTGAGAAAAACCTACAGAATTTAACATCATACATAACGAAGGAGGCAGATGCATTACTTGCCAAAGGTTCTGACGAGCGAATTATTGTTTTATTTGATGAATTAGACAGAGTTCTATTAAATGATTTTAGTAGTGGAGCAAAACATTCTAATGACTTAATTTCTGAATACAAAAAATGTTTCAACGAATTATATAAAAGAAAAAATATTACAATCATTGGTACAAGTAACAAAGAAATAGCCCATGAAGGATTGGAAGTTCCTATCACTGAATGTTTGAATAAAGATATGGTTGATAGATTCGGACAAAAGATAAGAGTTCCTCGACCAACAGCAGAAGCTATTGAACAGTCAATAATTGATAAATTTAAAGATGTAGAAAATGCTAAAGAATTGTTAAAACACCCTAAATTTAAGGAATATTGTAAACTTTTAGTTGGAGAAAATGAAGCACATCAATTCTCTTTCAGACAACTTGATAATATATATGAAGCTATTGTACCTAACAAAGAGAATAAGGTTACAATGAAAGAAATGGTAGATGCTGCAATGGAAATAAAAGATACAATTTTCTTAAGTGAAAGGGACGTTGAAGCTCTCAAGAATATTAAATAATCAGGAAAATGTAAAGCCTGACTGAAATCCAAATATTACACATGCAGACAGAAATATTCTCGGTAACAATACAAAACAAAGCAGGTAATAAAAAATCCTCAACCGTTTCAAAAACTTATTCTATAATAATTCATAAATAAAAAAGTAATTTTCCTCCTTTTTATTTATTGTTTATATACTCCATGCATGCCTAATAAATACAGTTTTAAGTTCTGTAAATATTTTAAAAATTTTTCTCACAAAAAGGCAATTTTTGAAAACAAAAATACTTTATATATATGTAAGTAAAGATTCGAAAAGGGAAAATTCAAAAAACAAAAAACAAACGAAGACTATTTGATAACAAGTAGGATAAATAATTCCGAAAGTATCATTTACCCCTTCTTTTTATACTCTCTCTCTTAATATCCTCGTGTTTATTTAATGTTGCCATTCCAAGGCAACTTTTTTTTGCTTATTTTTCAAATAGCTACACACTTTTTTTCTTAGAAGCTGGCTTTGTTGATTTTGCTGGTTTTGCCTGTTTCGTTGTTTTAGCTCCTGACGTTTTCTTCACTGTCGTTTTTACAGTATTCTTTTTCTCAGTTTTTTCTTCAACTTCAACATTTTTAACCGTTTCTTTAACAGGAGTTTTCAAAACTTTACTGCCAAGCTTTATTTCTTTTGCCAATTTTTTGCAACGCAGCTCTTCTACTTCTTTCATAACTAAAGCAACAGGGATTTCCCAAGCACCTGCTGTTGGAGCTTGAAAAGGTTTAATGGATTTATACCAAGCAATATCTTCACCTTGAGTCTTAAACCAACGCCATTCTGTTATTCTGTTAAATAACCCAAATGTCTTTATGCCTAGCGCTCCTGCAAGGTTCATAACACCGTTATCTGTTGTTATCATTAAATCCATACAATTCATAGCACAAGCAGTATCTTCCCAGTTATGGAATGTCCTGCCCAATCTTATTAATTGTGCATCTTCCGGAATCCTATCCATTTGGTTTGATAAATCGTCGACTTGGAAACTATATACTTCGACATCAGGCAAACGCATCAAACCATACAAATAGTGTAACGGAATATCACGATCGGTTTCTTTTGAAGCCAATGTTCCTTCAAAAGCAATACCTATTTTCAATTTATTGTTATCATTTATATGTTCTTTTCTATATGCCTCAATTCTATCTCTTGAAACTTTCAAATAACCTTCAGCCCGAGGAATTGTTGTAGGTTTCGTTTCACAGATTATCGGTAAATCCATCATCGGTACATAATAATCGTATGACAATTTTGGTACGTCAGCCTCTTTATAAATATCTACGCCCAAATCTGAACTTTGAAACAGGTTTATTAAGCCATCTTGTACTACCAGAGAAACTTTTGCACAACGCTTCTTTAATTCATCTAAAAACCTTACAAACATAATTGAATCACCAAAACCTTGTTCAAAGTGTACAAGAATATGCTTGTTTTCAATATTAAGTTTTATATTCCAGCGTTTCTTTTTGTTAGTAAGATAAATTTGAGGAAATGCTACATTACCCAAATCTTCTTTTTGAAATCTGTGTTGCAAGAACTTAAAACCTTCAGCAAATCTTTGGTGTTTAACCAAATAAGCACCATAAGAGTGTAAATCGGAGTGTGTTGGATTTAGATACATTAATTTAGCATAAAATTCATCTGCACGCTCTATTTCATCAAACTTACCTAACACATAAGCTAAGTTCTTAACAACAATTCTGTTTTGTGGAGCAAGCTCAAAGGCTTTTGTTAAGTAATAAATTTGTTTATCTTTATATTTATCTTGATAACACGTTGAATATAAGTGCCCAAGCATATTGTATATTGAGAAATTGTCTTGATTTTTGAGCAAAGCCTTTTCATAATATTCTATAGCTTTTACGTTATCCTTAATATCTGTATAAGTAATATCTGCAAGATAAACATATACATCCTCTTTATCAAAAGAGATTTCTTCAAAGCGTTTTAAAAATTTAATTGCCAAATCGGCATTCCCGATGGCTTTCATACATAAACCAATATTTTTATATACATTTATCGGATAACCTGAATATTTCATAATATCACGATAAATTTCAATAGCCTCGATAAATTTTTTATTGGAAGACATTTCTTGAGCATATTGCATTGAAAAACCAATATATGCACTTAACGTTCTATTGTATTCTTCTGTATTTAATTTTGGTAATATTTCACGATATAGTTTTAAGCCTTTATCGTAATCTTTGTGCAAGCAATAATATTCTGCTAAAGCAGTATCCAAAGAGCTAATTAGAGCTTTGGATTCATCTAACGGTATTTCTCTGCTTACAACTAATCGTTTAGAAATTTGAACCATAAATAACCCTCTTTAAATATATACATAGCCTTATAATATCATATTTTCACAGGTAATAAAACTATGTTAACAAAAAATGGGTTAAGTACATTAGAACAAGTTTAGCTGTGGCGCCAAGTCTTCGGCATTATCAACAGCAGCTGTTTTTCTGCCTGCTAAATTCTTAGAAAAATCTTTTTGCATTTTTTGCATCAATTCTTCAGAACGACCTATAACAGATTTTGGCAAGCCTGCCATTTTCGCAACTTGAATACCGTAGCTTTTACTTGCACCACCTTGGACAATCTTTCTCAAAAATTCTATTTCACCATTTTCTTCTGCAACGGTTATTCGATAATTTTTAATTTGTGGTAAAGTTTTTGTCATGACATTTAATTCGTGGTAGTGAGTTGCAAAAATACATCTGGATTTAAGTTTTGTTGCAATATATTCAGCAACAGACCACGCTATAGCAACACCGTCATAAGTACTTGTACCTCTTCCAATCTCATCAATTAAAATCAAACTCTTTTCTGTAGCGTTATTTAAAATATACGAAGTTTCTGTCATTTCAACCATAAATGTTGATTGTCCGAGAGTTAAATCATCACTGGCTCCAACTCTTGTAAAAACTTTATCAACAAGACCAATCGAAGCATAGTCAGCCGGTACAAATGAACCTATCTGAGCTAAAATTGCAATAAGAGCATTTTGACGCATATAAGTTGATTTTCCTGCCATATTTGGCCCTGTCAAAATCATAAATTGAGTTTTGTCAGTAGTCCCACCTGACAATTCCAAATCATTAGATACATACGTACCTAACGGTAAAATCTTTTCTAAAACAGCATGTCTGCCGTTTTTGATTACAAATTCTTTACTTTCGTTAATTTGTGGACAAACATAATTTTGCTCAACTGCAGCAAGTGCAAAAGAATTATATACATCGAGTTCTGCAACTGCTTGAGAAATTTCTCTCACTATTGTCACGAATTCTTTTGAATATTCTCTAAAATCACAATACAACTTGTATTCTAAATCATTCGCTTTGAACTGAGCAGTAAGAACTTCATCTTCGTGTTTTTTTAGCTCATCAGTAATAAATCTTTCTGCACCGGTTAGAGTTTGTTTCCTGATATATGATGACGGAACTTTTGAAAGATTTGAGTTTGTAACTTCTATATAGTACCCAAAAACTTTATTATAACCAACCTTTAATGTTGATATATCAGTCTTTGCCTTTTCTTGTTCTTCAAAATTTTTAAGCCAATTTTCCCCATTTGTCATTAAATCACGAAGGTAATCGAGCGTTTGGTTTACTCCTGCTTTGATAACGCCACCCTCTTTTATTAAAATAGGTGCATCTTCATTAATCGTTTTTTCAATGATTTCTGTATATTCTTTTATATAATCCAAACGGTTTTCAATATTCTTAAAAACATTCAACTTGGCATTTACAGTCATTTCAACCAAATCCGGAAGTGCTTTTAAAGACGCTTTTAAACTCAAAAAATCACGAGGAGAAGCAGAATTATTACTCATCCTGCTGGACAATCTCTGTATATCGTAAATATTATGTAACTGCTGTGCAATCTCATTTCTTGCATCAGCATTTTCAACAAGTAATTTAACATTATTTTGACGTTCTTCAATCTTAGATTTATTTTTTAACGGCTGACAAATCCAAGATTTCAAAAGTCTTGCGCCCATACTGGTAACAGTCTTATCTATAGCCCATAAAAGGGAGCCGTATTTATTTTTTTCTCGTAAAGTTTCTGTAAGTTCCAAATTTTTTCTTGTATGAATATCCAATGCAACATAATCTGAAAGTTCATAGAGCTCAATTCTTTCAAATTTTGGAAAACCATCCTTCATATTTTCCCAAATATATGCCAAAACACCGGCTGAAGCTCGGTATGCTAATTTGTTAGCATCATACCCAAGACCTTCTAAAGAAGATAACTTAAATACAGCCTTGAGATTATTTTGAGCAAAAGCATCTTCAAATACACGCGATGGAACTTTTGAACAATTATAGTTGTTTGTTATTTCATCAGGCAAGTCTACAGTTTCTTCAGGCACTATTTGAAACGGCTGCAATTTTAATTTTTTAGCCTGTGCAACAATCTCTGCAGGCTGTATTCTTGCAAGCTCTGTTAAAACAGTTTCATAATCCAATGTTGCTGCCTTAAATTCTCCCGTAGAAATATCCGTGTAAGCAAACCCCCATTTATCATTATCTTGAACCAAGGCACAGGTATAATTGTTACTTGTTTTATTTAAAAACTGGCTTTCTATTAGCGTGCCTGCAGTGACAATTCTTACAACTCCCCTTTCAACGATACCTTTTGCAAGTTTTGGGTCTTCCAATTGTTCACATATAGCAACTTTAATATCTTTATTTACAAGTTTTTCCAAATAACTATCAACTGCTTTCGCAGGAATACCTGCCAAAGGAATTCGCCCGAGTTCTCCACATTCTCTTCCCGTCAGAGTTAGTTCAAGTTCTCTGGACATAATTTGAGCATCTTCAAAAAAAGTTTCGTAAAAATCACCCATTCTATACAACAAAAGTTTATCCGGATTTTCACGCTTTATTTCCAGATAACGCTGCAT